>DASTZB010000132.1:0-12023 GCA_035764525.1 Chitinophagaceae bacterium
TGGCTTTCGATAGGAATTATTTTGCTGGCAACTACCGTTGCCAGTTTTTTCGCTTTTATATGGGTACAACGAAAATCTCTTGAGAGAAAAAAATTACTGCAGCGACAGGAACTGGCATTGAAAGAAGCTGAAAATGAAAAACGAATTGTTGGTCTTGAAATGCTGGCCCTTCGCAGCCAGATGAATCCGCATTTTATTTTTAATTGCCTCAACTCCATAAACAGGTTTATCTTAAGAAACGATACAGAAGCAGCCAGCAATTATCTTACTAAGTTTTCCAAACTGATGCGAATGGTGCTGGAGAATTCGAAGCAACCGCTGATCCCATTGGAAGAAGAAGTAAAATGCCTGGAACTCTATATCCAGATGGAACAATTCCGTTGTAAAAATGCTTTTACTTACTATATCAAATACCATGATGGCGTGAACACCGAAGAAGCAATGATTCCGCCATTATTATTGCAACCCTTTGTGGAAAATGCCATCTGGCATGGTGTGAATCCAAAAGAAGGCGATGGTAAGATAGGCATCGAATTTTTTCAAAAAGAAGAAGCCTTATATTGTGTTATCCGGGATAATGGCATTGGTAGAAAAAAAGCATCAGAATTAAGATCCCAGCTTTCGGAGCATCACAAATCCATGGGTCTGCAAATTACCAAAGAAAGACTTGCTATCATGGAAGAACAACAAAGCAAAGAATCACCTGTAGAAATTGAAGACATTTACGATGAAAATGGAAAAGCAGCGGGAACAAAAGTGACGATCAGGATTTTTTCTCTCCCCGCATTTGAAGAATTAAAAACATCGCTGAATTTATAATCTCTCAAAAATGATCAGGGCTATCATTGTTGATGACGAACCTTACTGCTGCGACACACTCGAAACGATGCTGGAAAAGTATTGCCCGGATGTTCAGCTGGTTGCTGTCTGTCATTCCGGTGAAGAAGCAATTGCAGTTATCAATCAGCAAAAACCTGATCTTGTTTTTCTTGATATTGAAATGCCCCGAATGAATGGTTTTGATATGCTCCAAAAGATCGGTGCTATTAATTTCGAAATTATTTTCACTACCAGTTTTGATCAATATGCATTGAGAGCCATCCGTTTCAGTGCCTTGGATTATTTATTGAAACCGATCGATAAAGAGGATCTTCAAACCGCAGTGCAGAAAGTAATTCAACGTACACAAAAACCTATTGCTCAACAACTGCAATTGCTGATGCAGAAATTACAACAACCGGTGAATCCCTTGAATAAAATTGCATTGCCAACCATGGAAGGTCTGCAAATGGTACCAGTTGAAAATATTCAGTACTGCGAGTCAGATAGTAATTACACCATCTTCTATTTAAAAGACAAACAAAAGATCATTGTGTCCCGGACATTGAAAGAAATAGAGGAATTATTGGAAGAATTTTCTTTTGTAAGAGTTCACAGCTCATTTCTTGTAAATCTTCATGAAGTTTCAAAATATGTAAAAGGCGAAGGTGGCTATCTTGTTCTTAATGATAGCACCATTGTCAATGTTTCTGCCAGCCGGAAAAAATTATTGCTGGCAAAGCTACAGCCCGGGAAGATGTAATATTATAACTCCATCTTCATTGCTTTTATTACCGCCTCACTAGCCGACATCACTCCTAGTTTTTTATAAATATGCTTTACATGTGTCCGTACTGTTTCATAAGAACTGTTAGTAAGCTGTGCTATTAGTTTCAGATGACTGCCTTCCCGCATCATTTTCAATACTTCTTTCTCTTTCATAGTAAGACCATATTCTGTTTCATCCTTCTCGTCCTGCCTCGCAGTTTTGTTTTTATGAATAAGTTTTCTGATCAGCGCATTATTATCAGCGGCATTATTTAGTATTTGATTTGTCTTTTCCAGCAATTCCTCCGGTCCCTTTCCTAAATCAACCACATCAGCAGCTCCGGCATATAGTGCGTCGATCACTTGTTCATCATCCGGATGCGATGCAATTAATAATATGGGTGGCATACTGCCGTTCATGAAGGCGTGTATCTTTTCATACAATTCCGGTTGCACTAAAATAAGATCAGGTAAAGTTTCAGCTTGCTTCAATTCTTGTGGGCCACCAAGGCAAGTAACATTTAGATCCGTACCCAATCGTAACGTCCATGCAAGCAAGTCAGCCAGCGAAGATCTTTGATGTAATATATAAATTGTTTTCTCCATCAGAAATAACCAGAGATTTTTGCCTCATCAATAGTCTCTTGAAGAGCATTCCTCAATTCAACTTTGTCTGACGTTATCCATGCCCTCACTACTGTTCTTAATTTTTGCGTCAGATCACCTGGAATTTTTTTCAAACGTGGGTGCAATACCTTAAAACAAAGTTCCCCAGCTTCCTCTAATTCGCCTTTACGAAATAAACATGCCATCAGCGGAAAAGCATAAGAATAGATCATGGATAGTGTCGTCCAGGTATCAGCAGCTTTTCTTGCATAATTCTCCGCATAAAGCCAGTTTTCACGCTTAAGATATACCCAGGCCAGGTTAGCATACGAATAAGGCACGTAAGAAATATTTGATGTCAGTTTCGCTTTTTCCAGGGTTAGGCTGGCCCACTGCTCAGTCATTGCAATATTATTTTGCATTCGGTAGCTAACCGCAGTGTAATTGTAAGCGATCAATAATTGTCCGAAATGTTTTCCTTCCAACAGATGAATAGCCTTTGAAAAATGTTCTCTTGAAAGAGCAAATTCTTCATTGTACAAATACTGGTGTCCCATCATACAATGTGCATAGGCATGATTAAACTTGTCTTCCAGTTTTTCTGTAAGTTGCAATAGCAGCTCAATATGATTGAATGCTTCTTCCGGAAATTGATACCAGCGGTATTTACTATATACTGAAAGACTGATAACGTGTAAGAGATTGCACCGCAATTCTATGTCGGTTATATCGGGTAAATATTTTTTTATTTCTTTCGCAGCGACTTCCAGCTTTTCAAACTTTAACTGGAAATAATAAGAGTGCGCCGAAGCATGCAAGGCCTTGACATATTCTTCTCTTTCGGATCTGTTGTCCAGCAATAACTTTTGGAATAGTGAAATAGCCTGGCTGGCCGCAATTCCCCCATTTATAAAATCCCGTTGGCTGACCAGGGAGACCGCGATCTTGCGCCAGCATCTTGCCTGTGTTAAAATATCAGTTGTTGATGAAATGATCTTTTGAAAATAATCTCTTGCTTCCTGGTGCATACCCACCTTTTCTAATACATCTGCAAATGGTTCGATCGCAATAAATCCCTTTATGTCCTGCTCCAACAAAACTTTTTGCTGCGATTGGATCACGAGTTGTTGATCTCCTGGTGAAAGATGTTGTATAGCCGGCAAATCCATATAATGAAGTAAATCAAATTCCCGGATTTTGACAAGTGTACCACCATTTGTCCGGGCTAGTGTTCCAGCAATCAAAGTTTTACGGTGTAATTTGTAAATAATTTTAATCATCAGAAATAACCAGTGAGTTTTGCTTCATCAATTACATCTTCAAGACTATTGCTCAGGTCAATTTTATTATCACCTACCCATGCTTTAGCTACTGTTCTTAATTTTTCTGTCAAGGTATCGGGTAGCTTTTTCAATCTTGGATGTAGCAGCTTAAAAGCAAGTTGACCGGCTTCGTTTAATTCCTTTTTTTGCAATAAACAATGCATCAAGGGGAATATATACTGGTAACTGAATGCAGTCACTGACCATGCTTGTTTTGCTTTTCTTGCATATTCTTCTGCATACAGCCAGTTTTTGCGGTTAGCATATACCCATGCAAGGTTGGCATAAGAAGTGGGAACATAAGAAAGGTTAGATGACTGCTTTGCTTTTTCCAGGGTAAGATGTGCCCACTGTTCTGTCATGGAAATATTATTCTGAAAGCGGTAACCGATGGTCGTATAATTATAAGCAATAAGCAACTGGCCCGCATGTTTGCCTTCCAGTAATTGTATAGCTCTTGCAAAATGTTTTCTTGAAAGCGATATTTCTTCATTCCACAAATAAAAATGGCCGGCAAAGCAGAGTGCCACAGCATAAGGAAATTTATCTTCCAGTTGACTGGTTAGTTGAAGAAAGAGTTCATTATGCGTAAATGCTTCTTCAGGTAACATATACCATCGGTATTTAGTAATTAATGAATAACCGATAATATTAAAAAGGTTGACCCGCAATTCTATATCTGTAACATCGGGCAATAAACGTTTTACTTCTTTTGCTGTCGCTTCCAGCTTTTCAAACTTGAGCTGAAAATAAAAGGAATAAGAAGCTTCATGTAATATTCTTATATATTCATCTTTTTCCGGTTTCTTTTTCAGTAATGATGCCCGCATAAGTGTTAGGGCATTTTGTGCAGCCACCCCTGCATTCGTAAAATCTTTTTGGTTATTGCAGGAAAAAGCAATCTTTCGCCAGCATCTTGCCTGTGTTAAAATATCAGTAGTTGATGAAATGATCTTTTGAAAATAATCTCTTGCTTCCTGGTGCATCCCCACCTTGTCCAATACATCGGCAAATGGTTCGATCGCAATAAATCCCTTTATGTCCTGCTCCAACAAAACTTTTTGCTGCGATTGGATCACGAGTTGTTGATCTCCTGGTGAAAGATGTTGTATATCCGGCAAATCCATTTATTGAAGTAAGTGATTTCTGCTGATTTTTACAAGCCTACCCCAATTGAGGTATTGGAATGGTTTTGTCAGCAATGGTATATTCACGAAAGAATGAATTATTTGCGTAATACTTTGTTTTATTTGCCGATTACCCTGAAACACTCATTCATATATCACAATTACTCATGGAAACTTTTTTTCCTTATCTGTAACAATTATTTTTAACAACCAAAACAATAATTTATGATACTCGTAGCAGGTTCAACAGGATTATTGGGCAGCGAGATCTGCCGCCAGCTTACAGCAAAACAAAAACCGGTAAGAGCATTGGTAAGAAAAACTTCTGCACCGGAAAAAATTAATGGATTAAAACAAATAGGCTGCGGTTTAGCTGAGGGTGATTTTAAGGATAAGGCTTCGTTGATAAATGCCTGCAAAGGATGCGATGTTGTGATCTCTACTGTTTCTTCCACCTTGTCGAGACAGGAGGGAGATAATATACAAACCGTGGATCATGATGGCAACCTCGATCTTGTAGCAGCGGCAAAAGAAGCGGGAGTTAAGCATTTTATTTTTATTTCATTTCGTCACAAGAACGCTTCAGAAAGTGCACTGACGACTGCTAAACGTGTAACTGAGCATGCCATCATCAACAGTGGAATGAAGTACTCTGTTTTGCAGGCAAGTTTTTTTATGGAAATATGGCTGAGCCCGGCACTGGGCTATAATTACCCGGAACATGCTGCACAAATTCCGGGCGATGGAAATCAACTGATCAGTTTTGTTTCTTATAAAGATGTAGCAGCATTTGCGGCGGCAAGCACAGACAATCCTGCTGCAGAAAACCAGGTAATGGAAATCGGCGGGCCCGAAGCAATAAGTCCTGCACAAGTGATAAAAGAGTTTGAGAGTATCGACGGGCATCCTTTTATGGTTAACTATATACCGGTTGCTGCATTGAAGCAACAGCTTGATGAGGCCACCGATTACTGGCAAAAAATATTTTCAGGATTTATGATCTTTTATGCCAATGGTGATTCAATTGATATGAAACCGGTACTTGAAAAAATTCCGGTGAAGCTGCATTCAGTAAAAGATTATGCAAACGCAGTGATGAAAAGAGAAGCAACACCTGCATAGTAGCACTATGTAACTCACACGAAAGTGTGAGGCTGATTGATAAACTCAATAGTTATGGTTGGATAAAGAGCCATTATCCTCCTCCGCTACCCTCACCATTTAATATTTCATAAGTCAGGATTAATAGCAAAAAATTGTCCGGAAGGATGATGGGCATTGTATTGCGCCGAATGATAAAAGTAAAAGACTTGCTGTTCCATAAAATGTTTACCTAACAATAAAAATTATGTTATGAAAACAAGGGTACTGTTTTTCATGCTACAATTACTTGGATCACTAACTATTAAAGCTCAACTTTTAGCTGATGACTATCGAACTATAAGCTCTGGGAACTGGGATAATGTGTCAATATGGGAAAGATATACAGGCACTTCATGGGTGCCTGCAACCAGCGTTCCTTCATCGTCGAATATGGGAATCGATATTAGAAGCGGACATGTTGTGCAAACAAACAATTTCACGGGAACAATCGACGATGTTGAGATACATGCTGGTGCGGTTTTAACTATTAATTCTCCACTCAACTTAAATGATAATACTGCATTCTATGGTGATGATATTATCGTTTGGCAGTCAGGGACTTTAAATGTAGAAGCGAATATAAGTGGAAGCGGTAGAATAGAGGTACATGGTGTGATGAATTGGGGGGATTGCAACATTAATGTGAGCATTTTTGTCGATGGAAACGGTGGGGTCTTAAACCTGATCGGAGCGCATAACCGAGTCTTTGGCGATGGAATTACTCACAAGACATTGGATATTGGAGGGTTTGGCTTTTCATCAGGTAATATGAATCTCGGAGGAGGTGTATTGGAGTTCATTTATTCAACTTGGGATATAAGCGGAATAGTTAGGGGAAATAGTTTTCACAATACTGTTGTGACTCAATCTGGAAACATTTTTCAAAATAGCGGAATTTTGATAAGTGAGAACGGAGTTTTTATTAATTCAGATGAGCCAGAAATTACAAACACCTTTGAAGTTCAACTGTCCAATTCAGGAACTATTGCAGGGGTTGGCCGAATTATAAGTAAAAAATATATTGCTATCTCTGGAAAGATTTCGCCAGGATTGTCCCCTGGAATATTAAATATAAGTGCAGTTGGGGAAGGTTGGCTTTCTCTCTCTTATCCTGAATATTATTTTCCTGAATTTAACATAGAGTTGATCGATGCTTCCGGTCCTGGTATCGGACACGACCAGTTTACGACCGATAATCAGATAGTTTTATCCGGTCACTTAAATGTTAGCGAAATATCAACAATCCCTTCGGGAGATTATTCGATTTTAAAGGCCGAAGGTGGGATATCCGGTAGGTTTTCTACAACCAATCTGCCTCCCTGCATCATGGCAATTTACACACCCACAGAAGTAATCTTAAGAAAGGGCTCCCCAACCGACACTTATTATATAGATGCAGATCAGGACGGCTACGGCACTGGTCAGTCAGTTGTCCAATGTACCCGTCCAGCAAATGGCTATTTTGAAAATGAATTGATCAGTATTTCCGGGGATTGCAATGATTCTGATCACAACATTAATCCGTCGGCACCAGAAGTCTGCAACGGAATAGATGATGATTGTGATGGGCTGGTGGATGGTAATGACCCTTCGGCGTTCTTAGCCCTTTGGTATCCAGATCTTGATGGGGATGGTTTCGGCGACAACTCCGGAATTCCTATTGCTTCATGTGTTGGGCCATCCGGTTTCGTGGATAATAATAACGATTGCGATGATTCTAAAGCCGAAATCAGTCCAAACGGATATGAAATATGCAACGGCCTCGATGATAACTGCGATGGCTTGATTGACGAAGCTGATCCGTCAGTTCTGTTGGAGTATTGGTTTCCCGATAATGATAAAGACGGTTTTGGAGACATGCATGCGGAACCAATTACATCGTGTACCCGTCCAGATGGATATGTAAATTATTGGGCCGGTGGCGATTGCGATGACAACAATGCCGCAGTGCATTGGGGTGCAATTGAATTATGCGATGGTATCGACAACGATTGCGATGGACAGATTGATGAAGATTTTGATGCTGATAGTGATACCTACACTACCTGCGGAGACATAACTAACAAAAGGACAAACGGATTGCCGGGCGGTAAAGATTGTGACGATACTAATCATAATTTGACCGGAGTTGAAATATGTGACGGGCTTGACAATGATTGCGATGGCTTGATTGATGAAGACCTTGAAATAAAAACATATTATCTTGATAACGATGGTGACGGGTATGGCGTTGTGGAGTTTACGATCACTTCCTGCATACGACCCTTTGGTTATGCTTTATGGTCCGGAGATTGTAATGATTACGATCCATATACTCATCCCGGTGGAGAGTTCGGCTGCGATATACTTCGTCGTTTTTATCGCGATAAAGATGGAGATGGTTATGGTGTAGAAGAAGATAACATTAATTCATATATGCAGCAACCCCCATCAGGCTATGCTTCCCGTCCGGGTGATTGCAATGACAACCATGCAGGCATTAGCCCTGGTATTGTTTGGTGCAAAGACACAGATAATGACGGTTATGGTGAGGGTACAATATTAATACAATGTGAACAACCAGAAGGATTCAAAGCGGCGGCATGCTTAATCGCAACACAAGGCGATTGTGATGATGGTAATGCGGCTGTCCATCCAGGAGCAACGGAAATCTGCGGCAATGGAATTGACGATGACTGTAATGAATCAACCAGTGATGCTTGTCCGATTACAGACGCTGATAATGACGGCGATCCTGATGTGACTGATTGTAATGATAATAATCCAAACATTCATCATGGTGCAACAGAAATTTGTGGCAATGGCGTTGATGATGACTGTAATGAATCTACAAGTGATGTTTGTCCGGTTACCGACACAGATAACGATGGAGATCCCGATGCTTCCGACTGTGATGACAACAACCCTGCTATCCATCATGGAGCTATTGAGGTATGCAATGGCATAGATGATGATTGTAACGGGCTTGTAGATGATAATATAATCCTGGTTGCCACCATCAGTCCGGCGGGTATACAAAACATTTGCCCGGGAACAACGCTTACACTTTTTGCTAGTCCATCGACGAGTGGAGCAACATTTCAATGGTTCAAGAATAACAAGATTATCGACAACCAGACAGCATCTATATTGGCAGTAAGTAGTAGTGGTGATTACAAGGTCAAAATAACTCAGGGTAATTGTTCAGCCATTTCACCCATCACTACAGTCACTCTTATTTCGCCTCAAGCAACGATT
Source organism: Chitinophagaceae bacterium (assembly GCA_035764525.1). GTDB lineage: Bacteria > Bacteroidota > Bacteroidia > Chitinophagales > Chitinophagaceae > VBAS01. The sequence goes on from DASTZB010000132.1 coordinate 9,023, forward strand.
AAAATTTCAGGGAAAAATTCAAATCCATGCAGCGCACCCGTGCAGTTGATGGCAAATAATGTGCAGGGAAGTTATCAATGGTATAAAGATGGAGCGCTGCAAAGCTCGAACGGGTCAAGCTTTACCGCTACGTCAGCCGGCGAATACTGGGTCGTAATTATTAAAAATGGTTGTTCATCTGAATCCAATCATATTACTTTAAGTTGTCCATCAGTGAAAGCAAAATCGACCGAGACTACTTATGAAATTGCCAGTACCCAAAATGATCTTAAGGTCCAACCAAATCCCGCTACCCATTTCCTCGACGCACAATGGAAGACAACAAATAGATCGCAAAACACTATCCGTATTTTTAATGCAGAAGGAAGAGTAGTAAAGACGATTACAATAAAAGGCGGTGTAAACAATCAAAGAATTTCATTGGAGGGTCTTGCTAAAGGAATATATATGCTGGTATTGAAAACAGGTTCTGATCAACAGGCTTCAAAATTTGTGATACAGTAAAAACCAATTTCATAAAAAAGGTTTGCGGTAGTTACTGCAAACCTTTTTGATATTGGAAAAATTAAAATGATTGGACATCTAATTATTTTAAATTAACTTTAAAAGACAAACCCGCCTGTGATCTTTCTTGTTTAAAAATCATTCTCACATTTTCCATTTATTTCTTTGTTAGTAGCCCCTGTATCGTTGTTGAACCTGTTCACTCCCATTGTTCCCTTATCAATGAAAAAATTCATGTAACCAACCGTACTGAAGCGTTTAAAAAGGTTGCAGATCTTAAACTTTAAATAAACTTTCATGAAAAGGAAAATATTTCTGTTCCTCCTGACTATTTTCTGCAGCAGTTTACTATTCCGTTTAACGGCGCAATCACGGTTTAGTACTGCAAAACCAGTTATTAAAGACTATACAATTCACTCAAAAATTTTAGGTGAAGAAAGAAAATACAGTATTTACCGGCCACCAATCCTTCCTGAATATGCAGAATCAGTATCACCAATTATCTATGTTCTCGACGGAGAATGGGTTTCTTTTTTCTTTTGTACGATGGTAAATTATTGGTGTGAACGATTTCCCGAACTTCCTCCCATTACTGTTGTTAGTATTGAAAATGAGCCCAGCATGATTTCGCCAACCGGTCAATTCAATATTATCGGTCGCGACAGAGATTTAACTCCTCTCATAGCTAAAGACAGCTCATCATATCCAACAAGCGGCGGTGCAGAAAAATTTTTGCAGTTCATCCGTGAAGAACTGATGCCTGTCGTTGAGAAAGATCATAAGCAACGACCCTATCGTGTTATTGTCGGCTGTTCGTTGGGTGGGTTCTTGACTGTACATAGTTTTTTACAGCATCCGGATATCTTTAATGCTTATATCGCGAGCAGCCCGGCTATGTGGATGAACAAAAGCGCTTATATGAAGATGGCGGAAGAGGCGATTAATAATGCCAGTGAGAGAAACTGTCGTCTATTTTTCAGCGCAGGAAATGAATCCCGTAGTATTGTGAACGACTCAAGAAAGCTCGATTCTTTATTGCAGAAAAAAAACCTGAAAGGCCTCTCTTACAGATTTACTTATTATCCGGCTGAAGGACATGCCACAATAAGAACACTTTTTGACGGCTTAAATTATGTGTTTCAGACAGAACCACCCGATGCGGGGAAAGCAGCCTCGGAAATTTCTTATACCTTATTTGAAAAATATTACGAAGGACTTTCAAAAATTTACGGGTATAAAATGAAGCCACCAGAAGGCAAAATAAATAATTATGGCTATCGGTTTCTAAATAATTTGAATGATATAGATAAAGCATTGGAGTTTTTTAAAAAGAACGTCGAAAACTATCCAAATTCAGCCAATGTGTACGACAGCTATGGCGAGGCATTATTGAAAAAAGGAGATAAGAAAAATGCAATTATTAATTATGAAAAAGCATTTCAGATGGATCCGACTAATACGGCGGCAAGAGATATTGCGAACAAATTAAAGAATGAACAATAGATATCTACGATTTATGCAATAGCTAAAACTATGTTTATGAAAAAAATTGTCACCTTACTCATTCCTTTTGTGGCAAGCATTCTTTCAGATGCACAAACTGCAGCAATAACAAATAATAAAAAGCAAAAAGAGTATGAAGTGGCTGTTTATTATTTCCCCAATTATCATCCTGACAGCGTCAACTCTAAATGGCATGGCAAGGGATGGACAGAATGGGAATTAGTAAAAGCAGCCAAACCACGGTTTAAGGGCCACGAACAACCCAAGGTTCCCTTATGGGGTTACTTTAATGAAGCTGATCCTAAATGGGCTGCAAAGGAAATTGACCTGGCTGCAGACAACGGTATAGATTGCTTTATTTACGACTGGTATTGGTACAGCAATACTGGCCAGTTTTTACAGGAAGGATTGGAAAAAGGCTTTTTAAAGGCCCCTAACCGCAACCGTTTAAAGTTTGCAGTGATGTGGGCCAATCATGACTGGTTGAATATTCATCCCGCCACTTTTGATAACGGCCGTATTGAACTTACACAAGGAGAAGTTTCTACAACTTTATGGGATACGATTTCCACTTACATTGTTGACAATTATTTTAAACAACCCAACTACTGGAAAATTGATAGTAAACCTTATTTCTCAATTTATGACATAATAACTTTTATCAATGGATTGGGTGGCGTGGAAAACGCCAAAGCAGCTATTGACTTATTAGACAAGAAAACAAAAGCTGCTGGTTTTCCCGGCGTACATTTTAATGTAATGAGCTGGACACTGGATAGAGATCTGGTTAGCACAATTATTGGTCCCGATGCACCAACTAATCCAAAAGAAATGTTGTCAGCTCTTGCTGTGCAAAGTGTATCCACTTATACTTTTATGCAACTGTACGATTATCCCTATGAAAAATTCCCCACAGCTTCTTATCAAAAAGGGCTGGAGGATAATAAACGATACTGGAAATATTTGATAGAAAAATATCCCGGTGTGTTATATA
>DASTZB010000133.1:0-3124 GCA_035764525.1 Chitinophagaceae bacterium
GCTGCTTGCAGGTAATGCTGTAATGTATAAACCTTCTGAGTATTCAACATTAACAGGGCTTGAAATCGAAAAGCTATTAAGAGAAGCAGGCGTTCCCGAAAATGTTTTTCATATTGCTGTTGGTGGAAAAAAGACAGGAGAAATGTTATTGCAACTTCCTTTCGATGGTTATTTTTTTACCGGCTCTTATAAAACCGGTAAGTTGATCTATGAAAAAGTTGCTTCTAAAATGGTTCCTTGCCAGTGTGAAATGGGAGGTAAGGATCCTCTCTACGTAACTGATGATATTGTCGATATAAAAAATGTTGCAGCGGCAACTGCTGATGGTGCATTTTATAATAATGGACAAAGTTGCTGTGCTGTAGAAAGAATTTATGTGCATGAAAAAGTTTATGATCAATACATCGATGAGTTTGTAAAAGAGGTAGGATCATGGAAGACAGGGCTGCCGACTGAGACAGGAGTTTATATTGGGCCGCTTAGTCGCAAAGAGCAGCTATCAGTTTTGGAAAATCAATTGAAAGATGCAAAACAAAAAGGCGCAACCATTTTAACCGGGGGAAAAAGAAAAGAAGGAAAAGGATTTTATTTTGAACCAACTGTTGTTATAAATGTATCACACCAAATGAGCTTGATGCACGATGAATCTTTTGGGCCTGTTATTGGTATTATGAAAGTAAAGAATGATGAAGAAGCGATTCAACTAATGCAGGATTCGGAATATGGATTAACTGCGTCGGTATATAGTAATAGCAAAGAAAGAGCGGAAAATGTTTTACACCAGGTTAATGCAGGAACCGGTTATTGGAATTGTTGCGATAGGGTGAGTGCGGCAGTGCCCTGGAGCGGAAGAAAACATTCAGGGTTTGGTGCTACGCTTTCACATACAGGTTTGCGTGCATTTACGAAACCGAAAGCTTATCACTTAAGATCAGCCTGGTCATTTTGACCTTATTTATTTTTCTTTTTAACATCCGCTAAGGTTACTTTTTTCCTGTTGCAGGAATAAATTTTCACATCACTTAGAAATTCTAAAACTATAAGCATGAAAAAAATTATCCTGGCCGTCATTCTACTGGCAGCCACAGGAGATATAACGTATTATCTTTTACAAAACAAAAAACAAAACGCGGCTACAAATTTTAAGCGAGAAGAGGCGTTATGCAAAAACCAAATAACTGCATCTAATAATCATAAAAAAGTTTAGTCATGAAAAAATTATCTATTGCTTTTTTAGCAATGCTGCTTTTTATTGCCTGTCAAAATAGTGGATCCAAAGAATCGAAAAACGTTATGGCGCTTGAAAAGACAACCGAAGAGGAGAAACCGTCAACTATCATAGATGAAGGGCTTAAGCCACAAATAATAAGTGATGACGATAACAAAAAAGTAGAACCGCCGCAGGTAGGGAATATTAATCAAACGAAACCTCAAATTCCGGTGACAAAGCTGAATTGGGATAAGAAGATAATCAAAACAGCTTCGATCAATTTTGAGATAAAAGATTTCAAAAAATACAATGCTGCATTCCGTGATAAAGTAAAGCAGGTGGGTGGTTATATAGCCCAGGAGCAACAATCAGAATCTGAGTATAAAATTGAAAATACATTAACTATTAAAGTTCCCGTTGACCAGTTTGATAATGCTGTACAGCTCTTAATAACTGATATAGAAAAGCTGAATGAAAAAAAGATTTCATCAGAAGATGTAACAACAGAATTTGTAGATACAAGATCAAGACTTGAATCAAAAAAACAGGTAAGACTTCGTTATATCGATCTACTCAAACAAGCAAAGAATATGGAAGATATATTGAGTGTGCAATCAGAGATAAACGGAATACAGGAAGAAATTGAATCTGCATCGGGGAGAATTGAGTACCTCAATCATTCATCATCATTTAGTACGATTAATCTTACCTTTTATCAAATACTCAATCCAGCTGTTGCGGAACCCGCTAAGCCTTCTTTTAGCACTAAATTTTCTACGGCATTTAAAGATGGATGGAACTGGATACAAGAAGTGTTTATCATTATAACTTCCATATGGCCCCTTCTTTTTGCAGTATTCGGCACTTATTTGATTTATCGCAGAACGAGAAAGCCAAAAGTAAAAGCGGCATAATTAAAGATAGATATTAAGCCGGGTAAGCAGTCGTTGATCATTCTATCATCTGGCTGCTTTATTTTTGATTCATGAAAAAAATAGTCGTCTTGACCGGCGCCGGTGTAAGTGCTGAAAGCGGATTAAAGACATTTCGTGACAGCGATGGGCTTTGGGAAGGGTACAATATTGAAGATGTGGCTACGCCCCGTGCATGGAGAAAAGACCCCAAACTCGTTCTGGATTTTTATAATTACAGAAGAAAAAATGTACTGGATGCGCAACCAAATGCTGCCCATTATGGTTTGGCAGAATTAGAAAAGAATTTTGATGTAACGATCATTACGCAAAACATAGATGACCTGCATGAAAGAGCTGGTTCCACAAATGTCTTGCATTTGCACGGAGAAATTTTTAAGATGAGGAGCGAAAGAAATCACGAACCAGTTTATGAAATTAAAGGAGACATAAACATTGGTGATGTAGCAGAAGATGGCGGACAACTTCGTCCACACATTGTTTGGTTTGAAGAGCCTGTTCCGAAAATTGAAGAAGCAATCCCAATTGTAAGAAGCTCGGATATCTTTGTTGTAGTAGGTACCTCGTTGGTGGTTTATCCTGCCGCCGGGTTAATAAATTATGCTGCGAGACATATTCCAAAATATATTATCGATAAACGAATTCCCTATACTTCTGAGATAGGAAACATAACTGCAATTGAAAAGCCCGCCACCGAAGGCGTAAAAGAGTTAATTGAATTATTGCAGGGATTATAATTTATAACTGATAGCTGATAGTTTTCTGAAATGCAATTATCATCGGTTAATTATAATGTATCATCTATTTTTCACCGCCGTCCGGTCCATAAAAAATCACCCAGACAGCAAAATCATCGGAAAAGTTTTCAAAATAATGTTCCATTCCTGCAGGAACAAAAAGCACATCACCTTTTTTACAGGATATCCTTTCGCCATCACGATAAAATCTACTGTGACCTTTGATTATAATATATATTTCGTCC
>DASTZB010000134.1:0-6615 GCA_035764525.1 Chitinophagaceae bacterium
TATACTTACAACCCGCCTGCGCCAACTCCAAGCCGCTTAAATATTTCATTTTTTGTTAGTCGTGGTTATGTCGTGCTGGCTCCGGATATTCATTACGGTACGGGTCATCCTGCAAGAGATGCATACAATCATATAGTAAGCGGTGCAAGAGCATTGGTAAAAAAAGGATTTATTGATAGCACAAGAATGGGTTTACAAGGACAAAGCTGGGGTGGTATACAAGTGGCGCAGGTAATTACAATGACAAAACTTTTTAAAGCCGCATGGGCCGGTGCACCAGTTGCAAATATGACAAGTGCATATGGAGGCATAAGATGGGGAAGTGGATTAAATCGTCAATTTCAATACGAAAAATCACAAAGCAGGATAGGCGCGACGCTTTGGGAAAAACCAAATCTATACATTGAGAATTCGCCATTATTTAATTTACCTAAAGTAACAACGCCTTTAGTTATCATGGCAAACGATGCAGATGACGCCGTACCCTGGTACCAGGGAATTGAAATGTTCACTGCTATGCGCAGGTTAAATAAAAAAGTTTGGATGCTTACTTATAATGGTGAGGCGCACAATCTTGTTGAAAGAAGAAACAGGAAGGATATACAAATAAGAGAGCAACAATATTTCGATTGGCTGTTGAAAGATGAAGTTCCTCCAAAATGGATCACGGAAGGTGTACCGGCAGTGAAGAAAGGGAAGGACTGGGGATTGGATTACTAAAGTTAAAAGTAAAAATTAAAAACTTAAAAAACAGAATGGGCATTTTTGACTTTTAACTTTTGAGTTTTTATTTTACTTATGCTGCTTTCGTACTGATGTATTTCACCAAACTTCTTTTTGCAACCGGAAGAAGTGTTTCTTCAACCGGGAAACCTAATTCAATTTGTATAGCATATACGGCGGGATTCGGAAGCTGGCTGCGGTATTTAATCAGTTCTGATTTGATACTCTCAAATGTATTAATGAAATTTTTATCCCAGCTATTTACATAAGCTGTCTTCATGCTCCTGTATTTTTCATCATGTTTTTCAAAGAATGAAAGACGATAATGATAAACAAAAGTTTGTTTTTGCGTTATTGTATTCAGAAAGAAATAGCCTTCCTGGGTATCAAGAGGAATAATGCCAACGGGATTGATAATTATTTTTTCCTCGACCATTTCATATATCTCCACGCCGCTGTCGATCGTTCCTTTCATTTTGCTTGCAGAATAATTGATGATATCTTCCAATTCCTGCATCAGTTCATCATCTTCAATCATTTGCTGATAAAGCAACTGAAGTTTTTCCATTTGGATGCCGGTCAATTTTTTAGGAAAATGCTCCTGCAGGAATTTTTTATTCTCCCGGAACGCAACAAGATTATTGAAATGAAAAATGATATCAGAAAGCTGCGGGTAGAGTTTGCTTTCGTTGAAATATTTATTTATTTCTTTAAGGTAGGCTAGAAGAGTATATTTTTTTAGTTCGAAATCAATATAGCCTTCGGCAAACCAGGTTTCGGATAATGATTTCATAGACTATCGTTTGGTTCGTTACTGTAATTTAGGTAAAAGACTTTGAAAATTAAAAGTAAGTTTACCTTAAGTTTGTTAAAAAGAAATACCATGCCAGGAATAATATTGTGTGTAGTCGTAATTTTTTTTTCTTCTTGTGGGTCAGTTAAGTATTACATTGTTCGTCATGCAGAAAAAGAAACAGCATCGGCTGGTATTACTATGAGTACGCCAAATGACCCACCACTTTCTGCAGCCGGTAGGGTCAGAGCCATCCAATTGAAAGAAGCTTTGAAAGATAAAGGCATCGTTTATATTTTTTCTACCAATACTATTCGAACTATTTCCACTGCTCAGCCGCTGAATGAATTAAAAGGGACTACCAGCATTGAATTATATAATACAAAGGATTCTTTGGATTTTTTGATCCAAAAATTGAAAGGAATTAAGAAAGGAAATTCATTGATCGTTGGGCATTCTAATACTGTTGATGATATTGTAAACAAACTCTGCGGAGCAATAAAAATCCCGAAAGATCTTCCTGATTCGGAGTATGATAACCTTTATGTCGTAACGAAGAAAGGAAATAGAAAGAAGTTTGAGAATAAAACCTATGGCACTCCTACAAATTAAAAGCTCCGGAGTTTCCGGAGCAATTCGCAATAATTCGTTTTACTTAGTACAATTCGTGATTTAATATTCTCTGTCACCGTTAAAATTCTCCAGCTCTTTTGCCACAGCCGTTAAAAAAGTAGCTCCAAGACTTCCATCAACAATACGATGATCATAACTCATGCTTAAGTACATCATGTGTCGGATAGCAATGCTGTCGCCCGCAGGAGTTTCCACAACAACTGGGCGTTTCTTAATGGCGCCAACAGCTAGTATCGCAACTTGTGGTTGATTGATGATCGGAGTTCCCATCAGGCTGCCAAAAGTTCCAACATTTGTCAATGTAAATGTACCACCTGATGTATCATCTGCTTTTAGTTTACCCGTTCTTGCATTATTAGCAAGCATGTTCACTTGTTTCGCTAATCCAACAAGATTCAACTGGTCGGCATTTTTAATTACAGGCACAATTAGATTGCCAGAAGGCAATGCCGTTGCCATTCCTACGTTGATATCTTTCTTGATAATTATTTTGTCACCATCTAAAGAGCAGTTGACTAAAGGAAATTTTTTTATACATCTTACGATCGCTTCAATAAACAAAGGAGTGAAAGTGATCTTTGTTCCTTCCCTTTTTTCAAAATCTTTTTTCACTTTATCACGCCACATTACCAGGTTTGTTACATCAGCCTCAGTAAAACTTGTTACATGCGGACTCGTATGCTTGCTTCTCACCATGTGTTCAGCGATCAGTTTGCGCATACGATCCATTTCGATGATTTCCACATTGCCCGAATAAGTTGTTAGTGGTAAACTTTGGGTAGTAATGTTAGAAGATTCCCGAACGGCATTTTCTTCTTGCCTGCTTACTGGCTGATAACTGTGAACCGTGGACTGTCTGCTGTTGACTTTCCCCGATCTTCTCTCACTCACATATTGCAAAATGTCTTTCTTCGTCACTCTTCCTTCATTACCTGTGCCCGGAATATTTTCAAGTTCGCTCATACTCACTCCTTCACTTGCTGCAATATTTAATACAAGTGGTGAATAAAATCTATTGCCCGATCCGTTTGTAGCTTGTGGTTTATAGCTGGGCGTTTGGTGTGACGAAACCACTTCAGCAACTGTTTCCATCTGAGGTTGATGAACTTCAACTTTTGGTTGTACAGGTGCCGGCCTTGACGCAACATTTTCATCGGCACTCGTTTTTATTTTTGCGATTACGGTCCCGATGGGCACCACATCATTTACATTAAAAAGAATTTCAGATAGTACGCCGGCAGCAGTGCTGGGTACTTCGCTATCCACTTTATCTGTAGCAATTTCCAATACAGTTTCATCCATTGCCACCATATCGCCGGGTTGTTTGTGCCACTTCAGTATGGTCGCTTCCATAATACTTTCACCAAGCTTAGGCATTACCAGGTCTACAATAGCCATAAATATTTTTTTGTAGTCAGCAATCGAAATTCTATTCAAAGTCCCTTGCGTCGCACTCTTGTACACTTTCAATTCTATTCACCAAAGTTTTATTTCTCAAGGCAACTCTTTTCTTCTTTTACTCTTTGATCTCTTAGCTTTAATTTAACCGGCCAAAGGTAATGATTTAGGGTTTAAAACCCGATCAACTGTTAGCAAGAATAAATTTTCTTAAAAAGTTCAACGCAGTATGTGATGTCATTTCGATATTTCTTTCCCTGTCGAATCGAAAAGCCAATTTCGCTGTGTTCACTTTTCCTTTATTACCGGCGGCGATCCATACCGTGCCAACAGGTTTTTCATCTGTACCACCATCAGGACCCATAATGCCTGATGTGGCTATTACAAAATCCACATTCAGTTTTTCAATTGCCCCTTTCACCATTTGTATCACGGTTTCTTCACTTACAGCGCCCACTGTTCTTAGTGTTTTATCAGTAACACCCAATATTTTTTCTTTTACATCATTTGCATAGCTGATTATACTTCCTTTATAACCGACGGAGGAACCGGAATTAGAGGTGATAAGATGTGCAATATAACCACCGGTACAACTTTCAGCAGTACCGATCGTTTTATTTTTTTCTTTCAGGATCTTTTGAACAACCATTGCCAGGTTTTCATCTTTATCGGTTACCAGCCACTCATTCACCAATTCTTTCAGGATAGAAAATTTTTCATCTAATTCTTTTTCCATTTTTTCGTTATTATCACCTTTTGCCGTTAATCGCAATTTTACCATACCATAACCCGGCAGATAAGCAAGCTTGATATGGCCAGGCAAGTTGGTTTCAAAATCTTTTATCTTTTCTGCGATCATACTTTCACCTGTCCCCATTGTAAAAGCAGTGCGATGTATTATGAAAGGAAGTTCAATATATTTTGGAATTCGTGGCAACACTTCATTTGTCATCAGGCCTTTCATTTCATGGGGCACACCCGGAAGCGAAACATATATCTTACCCTCTTTCTCGAACCACATTCCCGGTGCAGTTCCTCTTGCGTTGTGCAATACGGTACATACATCTGGAACTTCGGCCTGTTTTAAATTTCTTTCAAGCATTGGCCCCGGACGGCGATACACTTTTTCAAATAAATAGTTTACATGCTTTAATACATCTTCGTTGACGATAAGCTTGCCGCCAAAATATTTGCACAATAATGGCTTTGTGATATCATCAGCTGTAGGCCCAAGCCCGCCGGTTATTATAATAATATCCGATTCTTTGCTTTCTGCATCCAATGCATTCCAGATATCATCCCATACATCGCCAACAGCCACTCTTCTTTTTAGCCAGACACCGATCTTATTTAATTCCTGCCCGATCCATGCACTGTTGGTGTCAATGGTTTGACCGATCAATAATTCATCGCCAATTGTGATAATACTTGCATTAACATTTTTCATAGGCTGCAAAGGTAGGAGATGGCTAAATTTGAGGAATTAAATATTCGACACTCAATGAGAAAGATCCTTATCACTTTTCACTTTTCATTTTTGACTTTTAACTTTTTTGGCCAGTCAGTTACACAGAAACTTCAAAAAGCATTCACGGCATTTGAAAAAGATAGCCAGATGAAACATGCCATTAGTTCTTTGTATGTGATCGATGCAAAAACAGGACAAGTTGTATTTGATAAAAACTCGCAGATAGGTTTAGCACCGGCTTCTACACAAAAAATTATTACCAGTGTTACTGCTTTTGAATTGTTGGGGAAGGATTATAGGTATAAAACTGAATTTGGGATCATTAATAAAGAAAGTAGTTCAATTTTATGTGTTAAGCCTTCCGGTGATCCAACGTTAGGGAGTTGGCGCTGGCAATCAACAAAAGAACAAGAAGTTTTAAAAAGGGTTATTAGTTCAATTAGAAAAACTGATTTGAAAAATTCTGAGGCTGTATTAATTTATGCTCAGGGATGGAATTCCGAGCAAATACCCGATGCCTGGATATGGCAGGATTTGGGGAACTATTATGGTTCAGGTGCAGGAATTTTGAATTGGAGAGAAAATCAATTTGATCTCGTTCTAAAGTCAGGTAAGAGTATCGGAGATAGGGTAGAAATAGTGCTACTAGATCCTCAACTATATTCATATCAAATAAATTCTTTGGCAACTTCCGCTGCAACAGGAACAGGGGATAATGCATATATCTATTTGCCATTGGATCCTTCTCAGGCATATATACGAGGAACAATTCCTGTTAACGAAAGTCGATTTATTATTTCAGGTGCAATGGTGAATCCAGCAAACCAATTTATTGAAACTTTAGCAGATTCTTTAAAGGATAGGTTTAAACAACCCAGATATTTATCATCAGTATTTTTAAACGAGTCATTGAATAAAGATGTGAAAATTATTCATACAGAATTCTCCCCAGCTCTCGATTCCATCATTTACTGGTTCAATAAAAAAAGCATAAATCTTTATGGCGAAGCTTTAGTAAAAACTATTGCTTATGAAAAGAAAGGATCTGGTTCAACAGATAGCGGAGTAGTTATCGTTCAAAATTTTTGGAAAGAAAAAGGATTAGATGAAGATGAGTTAGGGATCGTTGATGGCTCTGGTCTTTCACCATTGAATCGTGTTACCACACATTCACAAGTTGAAATATTAAAATATGCAAAGACCAAAGACTGGTTTCCTTATTTCTATAATTCATTACCTGAATACAATGGCATGAGCATGAAAAGTGGAACTATCCGTGGTGTAAAAGGATTTTGCGGTTATCAAAAAGCAAAGAACGGAAAGGAATATATTTTTTCCTTTCTTGTAAATAACTACAATGGATCTTCTTCAAGTCTGGTAAATAAAATGTATAAAGTGCTGGACATACTTAAATAGTCAATGTTCAATTATAGACCTTAACTTCAAACATCGAACCTCAAACTTCAAACAACATGAACGAACAAAATTTTAAGAACCACTATCGTTATATTTTTATATGGCATATAGTTGCCTCATTAGCTATACTCCTGGTATTGGTTGGCAGTATAATCACATTTGTCCATTCTGACGGAAATCTTCG
>DASTZB010000135.1:0-2332 GCA_035764525.1 Chitinophagaceae bacterium
AAAACGCTTCAACCGCGACTGGATCTTTCGCCATCTTACCTACGAGTTTTCTGCAGGACAGACTTATGCTATCATCGGACCGAATGGTTCTGGGAAAAGTACATTACTTCAAGTATTAAGCGGATCGATGCAGGTGAATGAGGGGAATGGTGCATGGGCAATTGACAATAAACAATTAGAACTTGAAAAAGTTTACAATTATATTTCTATCTGTGCTCCATACCTGGAAGTAGTGGAAGAAATGACGCTGATAGAATTCTTAAACTTTCATGCTGGGTTCAAACCATTTCTTTCTTCGATCACTTCAGAAAAAATAATTTCAATAGTTGGTTTGGAAAATGCTGTGGATAAACAGATCCGCAATTATTCTTCAGGCATGAGACAAAGAGTAAAACTGGCGCAGGCTATTTTTTCCGATGTTCCCGTTGTTTTATTGGACGAACCTTGTACTAATCTTGATGCAGCAGGTATTCAGCTTTATCATTCCTTAATTAATGATTACTGCAAAAACCGAATGGTGGTGGTAAGCAGTAATGATGACGTGGAGTTTTCATTCTGCAAAGAAAGAATATCACTTACGGCGTATAAATAAATGTGCATTGAATTTAATGTACATCACCCAGGTCAACTTTAACAGCCGCCTTTTTTCCTTTTGCCATTAATATGAATGGAATACAAACAAGAAATAGTACCCCGACAAACATAAAGACATCCATATAGCTTAATACTGCCGCCTGCTTCGTAACCGAATACTCCATTAATTTGATCGCTTCATGTTTTGCTGTAAATACATCTGCTCCTTTTGCAACCATCCCATTTTGTAAAGCAGCAAGTTTACCTTGTATTGCAGGGTTATTTATATCGAGCTTACTTACAAGATCACTTCTATGTGTCATGTTTTTGCGGGCCATGTAAGTAATAATAACTGCTACACCAAATGAACCGCCCAATTGACGCATCATCCCGGTAAATGCTGCTCCGTCTCCTATCTCTCGTCCTTTTAATGTTCCCAATGATAGGGCGGTAATTGGAATAAACAATAATCCCATAGCTACACCGCGCAATATTAACATCCAGAAAAATGCTTCCTTACTTGTATCAGGTGTTAGAATCTTATATCCCCACATACAAAAAAAGAAGAACAATAACATACCCGCAGATACCAGGTATTGCTGCTTGATACCCGTTTGTAACAATTTCCCGATCAATGGCATCATGAATGCTGTTGTAATAGCAGCTGGCACAAAAAGAAGACCGGCTTGCGTAGCCGTCCATCCAAGTATCGACTGTGTATATAGTGGCAAAATAAAAGTGGAACCATACAATCCAAATCCCATAATAAATGAAAGTATTGTTCCAATCCGGAGATTTCCATTCTTTAATACTTTTAATTGAACAACAGGATTTCGAAAAGTTGTTTCACGCCAAATAAAAAAGAAAGCACCCAAAATGCTCATAACAGTTAATACAACAATTGTGCTACTATTGAACCAATCATCTTCCTGCCCTTTCTCAAGAATGTATTGAAGTGATCCAACGAAAACAGCAAGCAATCCAATGCCCGCCCAATCGATGTCCGATGTAGAACTTTTTTCAGCATACTTCGGACTTCTTACAAATTGAAGCGTTAACAATGCTGCAATAATTCCTAAAGGGATATTAATATAAAATATATAAGGCCATCCTGCATGATCAGTAATGAATCCACCTAATGGCGGACCAAGTGTAGGGCCAATAATAACACCCATGCCATAAATCGCCTGGGCCATTCCACGTTTTTCAGGAGGATAACTTTCTGTAATGATAGTTTGTGATGTTACGAGCAATGCTCCTCCCCCAACTCCCTGTAGAAAACGGAAAATAATAAGTTCGGTGATCGTAGTTGCATTACCACACAAAAAAGAACAGATCGTAAAAAGAATAATCGATGCGGCAAAATAATTTCTTCTGCCAAACTGCAATGATAACCAACTCGTCATCGGTATAATAATGACATTTCCGATCGCATAAGCAGTAACCACCCAACCAATTTCACTTGTAGTGGCACCGAGGTTCCCCTTCATGTCATTCAACGATACATTAACGATCGTCGTGTCAACTATTTCCAGCAACGCACATACAATGGCTGTGATAGTAATGATCACTCGTCGTGAACCATATTCAACTAATGAACTTGCCTGAACCATAAACCCCATACCCCTAAAGGGGATTTTTTTAAACTGCTATTAAATCTTTGAATAATCTATCGCTATCCTATTATTAAATTCAAAATTTCAAAAATACTACCCACCCAAGTTTCCCCTTTAAGGGGCAGGCGGTTAATCTAAATGAA
>DASTZB010000136.1:0-2769 GCA_035764525.1 Chitinophagaceae bacterium
CAACAACATATTGAAACATATCTGAAGCTTTTAAGCTTGTTTGCATTTGATACCATGCTTGGATCTCATACCAGGCTTTTTCCACATCACTTTTTAACTTCAACTTGATGGGATCGTTGCCTATTACATAAGTTCTTCCCAGGTCTGCTTCATAGCCTTCGACTATTGGGCCAAAGTCAATGAATAAGATATCATCGTCCCCCACTATTTTATTGGATGGATTTTCACTGTAAGTTGCCAGTGTGTTTACACCCGTTCTTACAATCTTTTTGTGCCAGTGGTCCCGTATACCAAATTTTTCTAAAGCAAGATCAGAAACTTCGGATGCCAGTTGAGCTTCGGATTTACCCGGGATGATTAAATTGTTTTTTTCAACGGCTTCAAATAATTTGATCGCAGTAGTCTCTGCGTCCAATAGTTTTATTTTAATCATTTTATTTTGCTTAAATCGTACAACAAAAAAAATGAACTAAACTGAGTTAAAAGTTAATCTACTTTAATTTCCTTATTTTTTTCTTTAACCCACTTAGAAATTGTGGAGTGACACCAATATAAGACGCAATGTCCTTTTGAGAAAATCGTTTATCAGCGTAAGGCTTATGTTTAAGGAACAAAATGTATCTTTCTTCAGCAGGGGCCGATAAGATCTGGTTTATTTGGTTCTTTTGAGCAATGTAGGCGTTTTGAAAAAGTATTCTGAAAAACCGCTCAAACTTTGAGACTTTTTGAAATAACAACTCTAAATTGCTTTTGCTGATTTGTATTAGTTCCGCTTTTTCAATTGCTTTGATGTTCGATTTTGCAGGAGTGGCTGTAAAAAAACTATACAGATCGTCAGCCCACCATTCTTCAATCAGGAAATCAACTATATGTTCATCCGCATTCTCGTCCATATAGTATGACTTTAAGCAGCCTTCGCTTATAAATGATTGATATCTGCACACTTCTCCTTCACGCAGTAAAAACTCTCCCGGTTTTAAAGATCTTGAGTTTAACAGCGATGTAAAAAAATCCGTTTCCTCAGAGGTTAAAGAAATATGTTTTGAAATATTAGAAAGTAACAGTGCAACGTTCATGACCTCTTAGGTTAAGAGTTTAAAGTTAATAGTACAGAGTCCAATAAAGTTATTCATTTTTCAACGGCAGACATTTCAATAATGTTCCGGCCGGTGCTATCCCGTTTCTCTTCTTAAACAAACCTCTGCGGCTGTGAGGCCTCTACCGATGTACAAAATGGTTGATATATTATTTTTTGTGGAGAAAACTGACCCTGGTGGACGGAATGCGCTTAGACTTTTACGAACTGTTTGATTGATCTTTCTCCATCTTATTTTGAGTCTTTTTATAGTTGATATAAACATTGTATGCCCAGCTGATCGAAGTAACAAACATCAAAGTAAATCCAATATTTGAGATAGTTTCAAGTGTTTTAAAATCCCTGTTGCCGAATAAGAACATAAACCCGGCAATGACAAGCGGGATGGAACTGATCAATCCGATGTAGCGTATCCATTTTTTAAAATCTTCATAAGCCGAAATGAGAAACATGGCAGGCATGTAAAGAAAATTTGTACTTGCCTGGATGCGGTAAAATTTTTCATATGTTTCAAAAGAAACCACCTGGCTGATCTCAAAAAGAGAGGTCATTAAAATAGCAGATGAGATGGCAAACATGGTGAAACCTGCAGCCGGCAGAACTTTTTTCTCATCAGCCAGTTTGATCCCCATTACCGTAAGACCAGCAAGCGACAAAGCATTTCCATACGTTCCTATCATAATGCTATCGGGGTCATAAACGGGGAATTCTTTTGAGAAATCGGGTGGATAGATCAGATAAGCCATGAGCATTAAAACCGGTTGTGCGAGAAATGTAATAACAACGAACCAGGTTATTTTCTTTTCATGCTTTAAATGCACCATATTTTTTTCGATTAAATATTTCGACAAGTTTAATTATACCCTCATCTTTTTGTCCGCTCATAGTAAAGCATTACTGCACCGCAACTAAATGTTTTTGTTTTTAAGAGTTTAAGATCAATTCTATCCCTGATGTTTTTAAATAATGTCAAGCCGCTTCCTAAAACAGTTGGCTGCACGCCTAGCTGGTATTCATCAATTAAGTCAAGTTGCGATAGACCTGCTATTAAACCTGGGCTGCCAACTAAAATGTCTTTACCTGCTTGTTGCCTAAGTTTTAAAACTTCTTCTTTAAGGTCTCCCTTTGCCAACCTTGCAGTTTTCCATTCAACACTTTTCAGTGTGTGGGAAAAAACAATTTTTGGAATGTTGTCTATTACCACTGCAAATTCATCCATTGATTTGTTACCAGTAGGATTTTTTAATACAGTTGGCCAGTATTCCATAAGCTGATATGTTATCCTTCCATATAAAACGGTGCCTGCACTACGCAGCAGCTCACTGTAATGTTGATGTATTTCATCATCTGCAATCATTGCAGTGTGGTCGCAAAACCCGTCGAGTGTCATATTCATTGCGGCAATAATCTTTCTCATATTTTGTTTAATTGTAATTATCTTTTTTTGTTCGTTTCCTTGCTTTGGCGGAGCAGGTATTGCAGAAAGTTCTATAGAGAAAGTTAATTCATTTTCGATTTTATTGCGAAGAACTATGGAAGAAAGATGGCGATATTGTAAGACCAAATTTGTAACTAAACTCCAGAAGTCTGCCCTCTTCATTCAATTATGTTGTACTAACTCTTGGGCAAGAGTCCCGGCGGACGGAAAAGAGAACTGAATCTAAATATCTAAA
>DASTZB010000137.1:0-6406 GCA_035764525.1 Chitinophagaceae bacterium
CGATCTTTATTGTAATACATAAACAATTACCGGAATATGATTGGCCAATTCATTCTGACAGGATCTTACTTTTTCTTTTAGTAGTGGTATTTGTATTGGTGCTGCTAAGTATGTTTCGTCCTATTATCAATTTTATTTTTATTGGGTCATTGATCTTATTATTGTATGGTACGTTCACTGATACATACGGTTTTCAGAATCTTGCGACCGATTATAAAGCAATGTTCTCAGCTATAAAAACAAATTCCGGTAACGAGAACATCATGATCCTCGACGATTCAAAATTTTATTACAAGAACGACATATTAGCAGCCACCACTGATAAGAATGCTGAAGTCAGGGGATTTGCAATAAGAGCAGCCAATGCGAATTTTAAAAAGGAACAAAATCTCCATGAAAGATACCGTGACATCATACAATGCTTTGGTGTTTTTAAAAAGATAAACCGCAACTGGAATTATGTGAATGATCCTGTAGGCCAGGAATATTTTGCCAAGGCAAGTGAGTCTGTAAAATTTCTGGCCGGCGATTGTGATGATCATGCCATCATGATGGTAGCGGCTATTAAATCTATTGGAGGCACAGCGAGGTTTGTTGCTACAACTGGTCATTTGTATCCTGAGATACTGATCGGCGATAAATTCGATCTGCCAAGAATAGATGATCTCATCAAAAATTCTCTTTTCCCAATAGAAAGCAAAGGACAGAGTTTACATTATCACACTGATCCTGATGGGAAAATATGGTTGAATCTTGATTACACGGCGGCTTATCCGGGCGGAAGATATTATGCAGAGCCTATCCTTGGTATTTTGAAACCGAAATGATTTTTTCGTCAAACGTGAAACGTCAGACGTGAGAATATTACTCTTTCACTTTTCACGTTTGACATTCTCACTTCTCACAAATTCACATATCTCACCATAATTTTTATATCCCTGTTTCTTCCTTTATCATCTGTACAGGAAATTTTTACTGGCCCTGCATCGGGAACGAAGAATTGTTTTTCTCCAGGTGTTGAAGCTTTATAGAATTTATTATTGATATACCAATAAACTTTGCTTACATCAGTTGCAGTTTTACAGGTAAGTTGCAGTGGCTCCTTGCTTTTCTTACTGATCAAGTATTCAGAGCCATTTGAAGGCGAAGTGATCGTTGGTGCACTGCCTTTGAATATCGTTTCGCAATCGGGATTGTGTGACGGGATCTTTTGATAACTGATATTATGTTCTTCAAACCATGCCTGCATTTCGGGTTCAATGATTTTATAGATCTTCTTTTTATAACCGGCTTGAGGAGCACAATTCTTACAGTAAGAGATTTTTTCATCAGCAGATACAAGTACTTCCTGTATATTATTACATTTCGCAGTGGATGAAATAAGCGGGATAAAATAATCCATCACTAAATTTTCACAATGATCAGCTGGTAGCAACCCTGTTTCTGAGCAAACCATTCTGGTATCACAATCTTTCGGCTGTGTAAACCATTCTTCATCGCTGTCGTAATCAATAGTATTGAAAATTTTAAATAACAATGGTGTTGCTGTATTTGAGCCACTGAGATCAGGAACACCAACGCCTGAAAAATTTCCAACCCAAACACCCACCGTATAATTTTTATTATAGCCAACGCTCCATGCATCTCTTCTTCCATAACTCGTTCCTGTTTTCCATGCGATCTTCGGCATCCGCTCTGTCGATTGCCAATTCAACGGAAAATCAGGGCGATTCACTTTTGATAAAATATCATTGATCATAAAGGCTGCTTCAGGACTTACAACATTTACTTTTTTATGTACGGTGTCTTTATCTGAATAAGAAGGTGAAATATAATCACCATCAGCTGCAAAGGCGGAAAACAAGCCGGTGAGTTCTTCGAGTGTTGTGCCGCATCCACCAAGGATCATTGATAGTCCAAGTTTGCTCCTGTCTTTTTGTATCTGTTTAAAATCACAGGCAGAAAGTTTTTGCACCAGTTTATCTTTTCCCAACATGCGCAAGTTTTTTACAGCAGGAATATTCAATGAGTGCTCTAAAGCATATTCAGCAGTTACGTACCCATTGTATTTCTGATCATAGTTTTCAGGCGCATATCCATTATAGTTCACGGCCACATCATTCATCATCATTTTAGGTGTAAGCAATCCTTCATCCATACACATGGCGTATAAAAGTGGTTTCAACGTACTGCCCGGTTGTCTTATTGCAGCTGCGCCATTTACCTGTCCGGCATCGGCCGTATCATTGAAATTTGCAGAACCAACATAAGCGATCACATTATGTGTTTTATTATCGATGATCACCACAGCGCCATTATTGATACTGCGCAATCGTTGTGCTCTTATATAGTCTTCTACGATCTTTTCTGTTTTTAGTTGTGTATTCAAATCAAGATGGGTTTTATAATAGTAACCACCTTTATTATATAATTTATTGGAAAGATGTTTTGCAAAATGCGGAACGGTATTTCTTGTTGCAGTTAAAGGTTCAACGAGTGCATCTTCAATTTCTTTTTCGTTAAACACTTTGTCGCTGGCAAATTTTTTTAACCAACGATTTCTTTCCTGCACGATCAGGTCATTGTTTTTTCCCATTACCAATGAAGAAGGACGATTGGGTATAATGCTTAATGCTGTGATCTCCGCAAGGGATAGATGATCCGGGTTTTTTGAAAAGTATAAAAGCGAGGCAGCCTTTACACCTTCAAGATTTCCTCCATAAGGTACAAGATTCAAATACATCTGCAGAATTTCATCCTTACTGTATTTCCATTCTAATTGAAATGCCCTGAACATCTCGATCAGCTTACTTCCTATATTCCTCTTCCTGGGTTCCAATGCTCTTGCCACCTGCATCGTGATGGTACTGGCGCCGCTGGTGCGTTTCATTCTGAAAACATTCTTGAGCATTGCGCGGATGACTGCAATTGGATTTACTCCGGGATGATAATAAAAATATTTGTCTTCTTTGGCAATGATGGTTTTCCGAAGCAGGGGAGAGATCTCGTTCAATTCAGTTTTCATTCGCCATTTCTGGTCTTTGGTTAAATAGGCATTTATAAGTTCTCCATTCTTATCGGTTATGATCGTTGAGTATTCGATTTTAGTTTTCAGAGGAAAAATAAGGTTCAGTAAAAAGAAAAGGATGAATAAGCCCACGATGGCTATTCCAAGGAGCTTAAAAAATCGGGTGATATGTTTTTTAGTGATGCGGAGTTTCATGTTTGTTTTTGTTGCTGTTACCGGTGGCACGGCTTTAAGCCGTGCCACCGGTAATCGACCGAATCAAAGAATATTATTGATATCATCATAACCAATTTGTCGATATGAATCTTCATAAAAAGTTTTTAAGCTAAAACCCAAGGTCTTCACTGCAACCTCTTTATTGCACAATGTTCCGTTTCGCCTGCCGCAATAATCCTGGAAGGATGAATATTCCCATTCTTCCATTTTTTCAACCAGTTTAGCCTTTAACGGATTTTGATGAATGTAATGAAGGCAAATTTGATCGTAATTCTTGCTGCCTTTAACTATTGGTTTTGCTTTTGTGTTCTGTTGGAATAACGATCCGGTTGAACCGTTTTGTTTGTTAATAGCTTGGGTATATGAACTGAGCAGATGCCTGATTCCCTCAGAAAGTACATTTTTATCTTTATCCGCAACTGATTTAGTAGCAATAGTTCTTTGGTCAGATTTAATGAGAAAATGAAAGTGATTTGGCATGAGGCAATAAGCAAGTATATCACAGTAAGGAACAATATAACGTCTGACTTTACCTAGAAAAAATATATAATTCCCAGGTTTAAAGAAGATCTTCTGTTGGTTATTACCTCTGTTATAAATATGATATAACTCGTTTTTGAAAAACTCCATAGTAAAATTTTGTAACCTCCGTTTACCGGTGCCACAGCTTTCGGCCGCGCACAGGTAGTAACAGCTGGCAGCTTAACAATTATTTATCTTCTAATATTTGCAAACAAATTTTTCTTACTGCTATCTTTAAATTCAAATTCTTTCAACCTGTATGGATCCCGCTGATTCGTCTCGCCCAACCAGAGACATTCCTCCTTAGCTTTTCCACGATACTAATTTCTGTTTTTCTCTTTCTCGAAAAAAGAACAAACAGTATAAATTTTTACTACTCATTTCTTATTTAACTTATCTTTCGGTTACACACTCAACCAACAAACCTATATGCGTATCAAACATGTATTAGTAACTATACTCATAGTTACTATTTTTTTATCTGCCTGTAAAAAAAATGCCGTCCAGCTTGAATATACAAATGCAAAAGGTGAAGTTCCCCAAATGGGCAATCTCATTTTTCGTTTCAATAATTCACTGATAAAAGATTCATTGCTCAATGTGTGGGATTCTACAGATTATATTTCATTCAGTCCAAAAATAGCCGGTCGTTTTCGCTGGGAAAGCCCGGATCAATTGGTGTTTTCTCCGGCAACGTCACTACAGCCTGCTACAACGTATACCGCAAAGTTCAGCAGCGAAGTATTGCGTTACAGTAAGTATAATAAAGTAGAAGGTGCAGATAATATAACTTTCAGCACGCCAGCACTTGCATTGGAAAATGCACAAGTTGTTTGGACAATGCCTGATGAAGTTACCCGTAATGTTGTACCACAACTGGATCTTTTTTTTAATTATAAGATCGATCCTGCAAAACTCAAGGAGAAATTATCAATTGCAGTTGATGGAAAAGAAACTTCATTCACACCTCAAACAATTTCATCTGATACAAAAATTTCTTTCAGGCTTGCAAGTTTCAAACCTGAAGATCGGAACTATGAAACAACGATCACCATTGGAAAAGGCCTGGCACCGGAAGGAGGAATGAATTCAACTGCCGAATCGATCTCTGAAAATCTTTCTGTGCCTTCACCTTATGTGCTGGCTATTCAAAATGTAGAATCGGAACATGATGGTACCGAAGGAACTATTCGAGTAACCACCAGTCAGCAATTAGTGGAAGCAGATATTAAATCCTTTATCAAGTTCGATCCTGCCATTCAATTTACAACTGAAGTAGATGAAAGCGGCCTGACTTTGCGCAGTGATAAATTCGATATTGAAAAAAGCTATACCGTTACTTTCAAAGAGGGAATGCGTGGAAAGATAGGTGGTGAATTAAAAGAAGAATCCCAACACCAGGTAGCGTTTGGAGAATTAGAAGCAGGTATAAGCTTTTCAAGTAAAAAAGGAGTGTACTTATCAAAACGCGGCGCAAAGAATTTAGAGGTCAAGATCACCAGCATTCCAAAAATAAAATTGACGATCTCAAAGGTCTATGAAAACAACTTACTGATGATGGATCGGTATGGTTATCATCCATCGACTGCCAGCTATAACAGGTATGAAGATGAAGAATATGACGAAGAATACAGCGGCGGCGATGATGCAATGCTCGGCGATATTATTTATGAAAAAGAAATTGACACCCGTTCACTACCCAAAAGCGGTGGCGGCAAGATCCTGAACATTTCACAGTTTGAAGACAGGCTTCCTGATTTTAAAGGCATTTATCATATACAGATCAGTTCAATGAAAGATTATTGGGTTAAGGACAGTCGTTTTGTTTCGGTGTCTGATATTGGTTTAGTGGCAAAAGAAGGTATTGATAAAATATTTGTTTTCGCTAATTCCATAAAAACAGCCGAAGGGATGAATGGAGTGAATGTTTCTGTATACTCAAAAAATAATCAATTAATAGGAACTGGTTCTACAAACAGCGACGGTGTTGCTGAAATCGTTTATACTCAAAAAGATTTCAGTGGTTTTCAGCCTGCAATGATCATTGCAAAGACCGGTGATGATTTTAATTATTTACCATTTAGCTCTACAAGGGTAAACTTGTCACGTTTCGATGTTGGCGGAAGAAGAAATAATCCTTCAGGTCTTGATGCATTCGTTTATGCAGAAAGGGATATTTATCGTCCTGGAGAAAAAATAAATTTTTCTGTGATTGTTCGCAACCGTGAATGGAAAAGCCCCGGCGAGATGCCGATAAAAATGAAATTTCTTTTACCGAATGGAAAAGAACTAAAAGAATTCCGGAAGACATTAAATGAAGAAGGCTCAACAGAGGGTAATATTGAAATGGCGCTGTCAGCTATTACAGGTTCTTATACCCTGGAAGTTTATACTTCCAATGACCTGTTACTTGCTTCCCAGGATTTCCGCATAGAAGAATTTGTTCCCGATAGAATAAGAGTGAATACAAAATTGGATAAACCATTCTTGAAGGCGGGTGAAACAACAACACTTTCAGTGAATGCGATGAATTTCTTTGGCCCCCCGGCTGCTAATCGTGAATATGAAACAGAAATTCAAACAACACAGAAATATTTTTCTCCGGATAAATTTGAAAAATTTGATTTTAGTTTTTCCAGC
>DASTZB010000138.1:0-9073 GCA_035764525.1 Chitinophagaceae bacterium
AGAAGGGAAATATACAGCAGGTCAGATCGATGCGAGATGGAGTGATGAGATAGAAAAAGATTTTTCCAAATGGCTGAACGATCATATTAATGAACTACCGGTTCCTAAAGAACAGATACAGAAATATCTTAAAGATCGTACATGGTAAAAAATTAAGAATTACCAATTAATAATTAATAATGACAAACTCAAGAAGATCATTTATATCAAAAGCTGCAATTGCCGCTGCAATGACACCTTTTGCTTCGCTGACAACTTTTGGTCAAGGGTATGAGCAAGCAATTGATAAAACAGCAAAGCGATCTGCACCAGCTGATCTGAAAATTACAGATGTTAAGTGTGGCTATATACGTGGAAGCGTTATGGTAAAAATTTATACCAACCAGGATATCTGGGGATGTGGTGAAGGTGTAGATGCAATACCCGGCACTTATCACCTTGTAAAGAATTTTGGAAACAGGCTCAAAGGAAAAAATCCTTTGAATGTTCATCGTCTTTTTGAAGATATCCGTCGATCGGGTTTTTTCCAGGGAGCACAATCAGGAATGTATGTAGCTGTCCTTTCAGCAATTGAAACAGCGTTGTGGGATATTGCAGGCAAAGCATTGAACTTACCAGTTTACCAATTACTCGGTGGAAAGTTTCGTGATAAAATAAGAGTGTACTGCGATACTGCTTTGTATCAACGAACCCTGCCTGTACCAAAAGATTTTGCTGATGCTGCCCTGAAAGCAAAAAGCATGGGCTTTAATGCAATGAAGTTTGATCTTGACCAGGCCAACGATCCTAATAAATATGATGCATACAACTGGACCGCAAGTCCTGCTGAGTTGCAAAGAATGTATGACCAAATTTCAGCAGCCCGTGAAGCAGTTGGCCCTAAAATAGATATCCTGGTTGATATGCATGGAAGATATGATGCACCAACAGCACAAGCTGTTGCAAAAAGATTAGAGCCTTTGAATCTTTTATGGCTCGAAGAACCAATACCAGCAGAAAATGTGGAAGCTTATAAATTAATTACTGAATCAACAAGCACACCAATTGCTGCAGGAGAAAATCATTACCTGGCCCATGGCTTCAGGAGAATGCTTGAGATCGGTGGCGTCGATATTATCATGCCCGATCTTCAAAAATGTGGTGGCTTAGGTGAAGGACAACGCATTGCTAACCTTGCAAACTTATATTATACCCCATTTGCTCCTCACATGGTTGCATCTTTTCTCGGCGCTATGGCTTCTGCTCATGTGTGTGCATCTGTTCCAAACTTTTTAATTTTAGAATGGCAATCATATTTTCATACAGATCCAATGTTCAAAGAGATCATTAAATATGATGGTGAATGGGTAAAAGATAGCTTTATTACTCTCGCTGAAAAACCAGGTATCGGCGTAGAAATAAATGAAGAAGGAATGAAAAAATATGCAATCCCTGGAATACCTTTTTTTGAATAATGAATATTAAAACTATTTATCATGAACTCTCGTCGCAAATTTTTACAAAAACTTACTGGCTCTCTAATTGCTTTGCCTCTTTTATCAAAACGTGAATACTTAGAAAGTTTCAAAGACATAAATGATAAACCATATGACGGACCGGTATTGCGTGTAGCTATTATGGGGCTTGGTAGCTATGGTACTCGTGTTGCAGATGCTATGAAAGACTGTGCCAAAGCAAAACTAGTTGGTGTTATAAGTGGCACCCCATCTAAAATCCCTGCTTGGCAAACCAAGTATGGTATTCCTGAAAAAAATTGCTACAACTATGAAAACTATGATGACATAAAAAATAACCCTGATATTGATGCAGTATATATTATTACACCAAATGCATTACATAAAGATGCAGCCATAAGAGTAGCAAAAGCCGGTAAGCACGTTATTTGTGAAAAACCAATGTCGGTCAATGCCAAAGACGGGGAACAGATGATCGCAGCTTGTAAGAAAGCAAATGTGAAATTGCTGGTGGGTTATCGCATGCACTTTGAACCAAAGACGCTTGAAATAATCCGCATGAGAAAAGACGGAGAGTTTGGAAAAGTTTTATTCTTCCAGGGTTTATCTGGCTTTCGCATCGGTGATCCAACACAATGGAGATTGAAAAAAGAATTAGCTGGTGGTGGTGCCATGATGGATATTGGAATTTATTCCATCAATGGTGCAAGATATATGGTAGGTGAAGAACCGATCTGGGTAACTGCACAGGAAACAAAAACGGACAAAGAAAAATTTAAAAAAGGTGTTGATGAAACAATTCAATTTCAATTGGGTTTTCCAGGCGGAGCAGTGGCATCCTGTCTATCTACTTACAACATGAACAATCTTGACCGCTTTTTTTTAAATGCTGAAAAAGGATTTGCAGAAATGCTGCCTTCTACTGGTTACGGTCCTATAAAAGGAAGAACAAATAAAGGGGAATTGGATTATCCGCATGTAACACATCAAACAGTTCAGATGGATAGAATGTCAGAAATTATTCTGGAAGGAAAACAACCCATCGTGCCTGTTGATGGTGAAGAAGGGTTAAAGGATCTGAAAATAATTGATGGAATCTATGCAGCCATTAAAAGTGGCAAAAAAGTTAACTTGTCGCTGTGAAATCTTAAACAATTAAATCATGCTGATTGATACTTTAAAAATGATCCTTAGCAGGGACTTGATGAAACTAAAAGCCGAAATAGAATTATACAAAAACGAGAAAAATATCTGGCTTATAGATAAAGATATTGCTAACTCAGCCGGAAATCTTTGCTTGCATTTAATAGGAAATCTGAATACTTATATAGGTAAAGAGATCGGGAAAACAAATTATGTACGGGATCGTGATCTTGAATTTTCTCAAAAAGATGTTGCCAGGACAGAACTGGTAAGGAATATTAATGCCACTGCTATTGTTGTTCAGGATGCATTAGGTAAAATGAAAGAGGAAGAACTGGATAAAGAATATCCTCTTTTGGTTTTTGATAAAAAAACCTCTACTGAATATTTTCTGGTACATCTTGTTGCACACTTTTCGTATCATCTCGGGCAAATAAATTATCACAGAAGACTATTAGATAATTAAAATGATGCGCAGTATTATCCTCCTGGCAATTATCTTTTCAGCCTCCTGTAGTCATAAAACGGTAGCTGAAAGAACAAGCTATTTTCCAAAACGAATTGAAGTGATATCAAACAGCATAAACAAAGAAAATGTTTGGGTATTTATAATGGCTGGTCAGTCGAATATGGCCGGTCGTGGAGTAGTTGAACCAGAAGACACAGTTTCTGACAAAAGAATTTTTTCAATTAATAAAGATGAACAAATCATTATAGCCAAAGAACCGCTACACTTTTATGAACCCGAAAGAACAGGTCTTGACTGTGGTCTTTCTTTTGCAAAAACCCTTGTCAAAAAAATCCCCGACAATGTTTCAATACTAATTATTCCAACTGCTGTTGGTGGCAGTTCGATAAGACAATGGTTAGGTGATTCAGTCTACCATGATGTAAGACTGTTTTCAAACTTTTTAGCAAAAGTTGAAATTGCGAAACAAAATGGGATCATTAAAGGAATTCTATGGCACCAGGGAGAAAGCGACGCAAACGAAAAAGATATTCCTTTGCATAAACAAAGACTCGGTTTATTATTTTCAAGATTCAGAACAGCAGTTGGAAATAATGAATTGCCCGTTTTACTGGGAGAACTCGGCTCTTTTTCAGAGAACCAGGTAAACTTTAGTTTAATAAATAAAGCAATACATGAATACGCGGCCGAAGATAAAAACAGTAGTGTTATTTCAACAAAAGATCTAAAAGATAAAGGCGATCATTTGCATTTTAACTCAAAAGGGCAAAGGATGATGGGAAAAAGATTTGCTAAAGCGTATTTGAAGATACTTTAAATAGATTCTTACTATCTTTTAAACTTATAAATTCATTTTATGGGAACAGGCAAGAAGATACTGATCATCACAGGCGATGCCGGTGAGAGTTTTGAAATTCTTTATGCATCACACCGCTTAAAAGAAGAAGGCTATATCCCGGTAATTGCCGCTCCGACTGTAAAAAGAATGAACCTGGTGATGCATGATTTCGAACCGGGATGGGATACTTATGTAGAACGAATAGGCTATATCATTCAATCAGACATTTCATTTGATAAAGTGGATCCTGCAGAATATGTAGCCGTGCTAATGCCGGGAGGCAGAGCGCCGGAATATCTGCGAAATGATACAAGAGTAATAGACATCGTAAAGGAATTTCATAAGAGCAATAAATACATTTTCGCTATTTGTCATGGTGTACAGATATTAGTAACTGCCGGGTTGGTTAATAAGAAAAATATTGCTTGCTATGAACATGTAAAGTTTGAAGTGGAAGCCTGCGGAGGTCATTATTTAACGCCGGATGAAGCGGTGAAAGATGGCAAAATTGTTACCGGTAAAACATGGCAATCGCATCCGGAATTTTACAAAATAGTTTTTGGCTGCCTGAGAGAATCTACCGAAAATGTAACTAAAGCCGCGGGGGCATTTTCTTAAAGTATTATTTTACCGCTTTATCCATCACCCGCATAGTTACCAATGCGTCTTCCAGTGTGCAAGGATTAGCGCCTTCTCCACGAAAAAACTTTACCACATTGTTTATATGCGGTTGTTGAATATTTATTGGATATTCCAGTTCTAATTTTTGTATACCTGCACCCGTAGTTAATTCTATTGTACTTACCCGGAAAAAACTAAAACGAATGCTACCCTTATCTCCTATGATCTCACAGGAATCAGCTGTAGCTACTTCTGCTACATTGAAATCCCATACGCCGTTAAAATAAATATCGTTAGCAAATTCCAACTGAACCATAGTTAGATCAGGAGCATTGTAAAGCTTTCCCTGGTTAGCGGCCTGAGCAAATACTTGTTGGGGTGTTCCAAACATCCAATACATAATATCCAACTGATGAGGTGAAAGATCATGAAATAAACCTCCGCCTGATATCTCGGGATTAATGCGCCAATTATCTTCTGTTTGTGTTATGATCTTACTTATAGGTGGCTGTAATGTTTTCAGCAGGATCAGCTTTATTTTTCCAATTGCATCTTCCTCTATTAATTGCCTTATTTTATTAAATAATGATAATCCTCGCCGGTAATGGGCCACAGCTACTTTTCCGTCATACTGCTTTTCCATTGCCATCATTTTTTCCACCGATGCAGCATTCACAGTAACCGGCTTTTCCACATATACTGGTTTACTGGCTTTCAAAGCCATTTCCAAATATGACTCATGTGAAGAAGGTGGCGTTGCGATGTAAACTGCATTGACTTCTTCATCATTTATCAATTCAGCAGCATCACCATAATATTTAGGAACTCGATGTCGCTGTGCAAAATCCCTTGCTTTATCCAGGTTGCGGCGCATTACTGCAACCAATTTTGAATTCGCAACTTTATTAAATGCAGGCCCGCTTTTTAATTCACACACATCGCCACAACCAATGATGCCCCAATTAACTGTTCCCTTAATATTCTTCATGAAAATTTATAAGCTATAATATATCTATAATACCTGTGCAGCCTTATATCACAACACTTAAATATACTTGTTAATAATATTCTCCATGTATTCCTGCCTGCCACTTTTTGTCAATGGCTCACCGTTCGCAATTGCATAAGTTCGAAGATCTTCCAATGATAATTTTCCTTCTTCAAATTCTTTACCCTGTGCTTTATCAAAAGATGCATATCGGGCTTTCCTGACTTTTTTATAATCAGATCTATTTAAAATATTATCTGCAATGATCAATGCTCTTGCAAATGCATCCATTCCACCGATATGTGCATGAAAGAGATCTTCGGGATCGGTTGAGTTCCGACGAATCTTCGCATCAAAATTAATTCCACCTCCTTTAAACCCTCCTGCTTCCAGTATCACCAGCATAGCCTCAGCAAGTTCATTGATGTTATTTGGAAACTGGTCAGTATCCCATCCGTTTTGATAGTCTCCACGATTAGCATCCATACTTCCAAGCAAACCGGCATCTGCTGCTACCTGTAATTCATGAGTGAATGTATGGCCAGCCAGCGTAGCATGATTTACTTCAACATTTAATTTAAAATCATTCAGAAGGTCGTATTGCCTTAGAAACCCGATCACAGTTTCGCAATCATAATCATATTGATGTTTGCTTGGTTCACAAGGTTTGGGTTCAATAAAAAACGTTCCCTTGAATCCCTTGCTTCTTGCATATTCTTTTGCTTTATGCAGGAACATGGCGAAATGTTCTTTCTCTCTTTTCATGTCTGTATTCAACAAACTCATATATCCTTCTCTCCCGCCCCAGAACACATAATTCTCGCCCCCTAATGCGATTGTTGCATCTAATGCAGCTTTCACCTGTGCGGCAGCATGTGCCAATACATGAAAATCAGGATTCGTAGCAGCACCATTCATATATCGGCGATTGGAAAATAAATTAGCCGTCCCCCAAAGAAGTTTCACGCCACTTGCTGCTTGTTTTTCGCTTAAATAATCTGTGATGGCTTTTAATCTTTTGTCATTTTCCCTTACATCACTGGTATAATCCACAGCATCTGTATCATGAAAACAATAGTACGGTAAACCAAGTTTGGTGATGAATTCAAATGCCGCATCTGCCTTATCTTTTGCTCTTTCGACTGGATCTGTTTTTTCATTCCATGAAAATATATGCGTAGGCTCACCAAAGGGGTCGGCACCGCTGCCGCAGAAGCTATGCCAGTAGGCACAGGCAAACCGAAGATGATCCTTCATTGATTTTCCCGCTACCATTTTATTTTCATCATACCAGCGATAAGCAAGAAGGTTATCCGACTGAGTGCCTTCATAATTTATTTTTCCAACTCCGGGGAAAAATTCCTTTTTACCTGTAACTACTTTCATAAGCAAACATGTTTAATAAAGGACATCAATTTAATGGTTTTAGCAAATAATGGGTGTAAGTATGTGTAATAAAAGTATGCAATCATGGCCAAATTATTTTTATCTTTCTCCCTACTAAAAATTTCGATCATGGCACCATCTTCTAAACCTTCCTCATTTTTAATATTCCCCTGGGGACTTTTATCAATTGTATTAGTACTGGCACTTAATCTTGCACTCGACGACGCATGGTTTAATAAAAACTGGAGCTGGATCGCATTGGTATTGATCATTCCTGCCGCTATTCTGGAGAATTTCAAGGTTGGTTATTCCACCATGAGGATAATGTTTTTAAAGGTTTTATTCTCCCTTTTATCCTTTTTAGTTGCAGGCATGGCAATAGGCTCTGCTCTTACGGGCTATCACATTGAAAAATTCCAGGAGGTTAGCGGGGTGAAAACAGTCAGGCTGCCATGGTATGTAATACTTGCATTAGGGATATTATTGTTGATACAAGTGGCCCAATTATTCAGTATGTTAAAAGCAGTAAAACGGGAGTTTATGCAATTGGATCCTGACCAATAAATCAGAGTTGTTTGAGAGCCGCCTTTAGGAAAGGCCAGGTCGGAAGTGAAGAAATTATTTTGAGTTCATCCTTCAAAGAAGTTTCATTATCCAAAAACCTTAACACCGCCTGTGGTTTATTTTTTTTGAATAAGCTGGTGAATATTTTTTTTCCCTGCATTTTATTTTTGTATAAAATATGCAGCAAGGTATTGTCATAAAATCTGAATCGTTTAGGTTCATCTAATATGGTAAATAATGAATGTCCATTCATAAGACAATCCACAATTTGCCGTGATTGTTTTTGTATAAACTGAAAAGTATAGCCACTTGAAGCTTTTGTTTGCCCGCCCGCAGTTCCTATATTAAATACGCCATTTTTTTGAAATTCAAATCTTCTATTCGTCATAGGGATAACACCATACTCTGTGTCTAAAATAGTATAGTCTTCCAGTTTTAAAATTTCAGTGAGGTAATTATTTAATTCAGCATCATATTGCTGTTGCTCTAAAAGAGTTTTAGTAAACAAAGTATATTCAATAAGTGCTTTTGTTTCACTAAAAGGAAGTATATAAGCGAAAGTTGTTCCTTGATCCTGGTGTACCCTAAAATCCATTATCGAAGCAATTCCCGGATCAAAAAATGGTTTAGCAGATTCAACGACCCATCCCTTAAAATGTTGAAGTAGTGTTTTTTCCCCAGGCAATTTGTTTTCCAGGTTAGCAATGGAATTGAAAACAGTTGCACTGGCAAGATGAAGTGTTTTATTATCAATTTTTATCGTGATTCCTTCTTTATGAAAATATCCTGCATCGAGACTTCCAGTCAAAATTTCAATGCCCGGGCTCTTTTTGATTTCATCAAAACAGTAATTGTAAAAATCTATTCCTCTTATCATTTTATACTGATACGGGCTAATATTCATGGTATCAGAAAAGTCGTCACTTAAAAAAGAAATTTTATCCCATGTTCTATATACTATCTCTTCAAAAAAACCAGGTTGAGTTTCCCAGAAGCACCAGGTACGATCATTTTTGTTTTTTATCTCTTTATCTATCAACAGAATTTTTTTGTCAGCAAATTTTCCAGTCCTGATCATCCTCATCAATAAACTTAGTGAGGCACAGCCTGCGCCACAGAAAATAAAATCATATCTGGAAGAGAGTGACAAATTAAAATTGCTGATAAAGATAGGGACGATGAAAAGATTGCGATCTTTGCACTTCGATAAACTCAGTATCAGGACAAACTGCAACACTAATGCCGAATAGCGAACAGGAACTTAAATGGAGCGTCGCAACAAAAGCTAAATCAAGGGTCAAAGCTGGTATCAAAATATTAATTGCTTTCCGGTGCATATTCCACTTTTATATTCACTGCCATTAATTTCTTATCCCTTCTTATTTTATCCCAATATTTTTTATGAACGAGTAACATCCCAAAACTTTCGCCTTCATGCCGGTCAAGATGTTTGTGATGCATTTTATGTGCCCAGCGAATGGCACGAACATAAGAGTTATTGCTGCGGGTAAACCATTTGAATCGTTGGTGAATAATGACATCATGCACCAAAAAATAACCAGCGCCATAGGCCATTATACCAAAGCCGATCGCCTGTATCCACCATACAT
>DASTZB010000139.1:0-2914 GCA_035764525.1 Chitinophagaceae bacterium
CAAATAAAGACCAACTATTATTGTCCCAAGAGAAGCCAATAACAGCAAAGCACTTATTCCTCTTTGCTTCACGGTCAGTTTAATGCTGCCATTATGATCGATGCCCGCCATTCCAAGTAGAGCTATCGCATACACGAAAATCCAGCCATCAGGAAGAGGTGTATATGAATATCCAAAACGGCCGATGCACCCTATGATCCAATTCTTGCCTAATGTCAGTACATTGGCCAGCAAGTCAGAGATCATTCCCGGAATATTTTTAAGATGATATGCCAGATTTTGGGAAGGATTAAATAAGAAATCATTCTGTAAAGGTTTGCCTCCCTGGAAATGAAAACTATTTATGTAAGCACCCCATGTAAATGTGGGTAGCATTAAAATGGCAATTAAGAGTATTGCCAGTTTTATTTTAGGATAGGAAAAGCTAAATTTTTCAGACGGGATAATGAGAAATAGAAATGGAATAAAGTAATACCCTGATTTTGAAAAGACCTGTATTGCAAGGGCAACGCAAAACAGGCTGATCTCACGGGTACTTACCTTATCTTTTTGTAAAAGCCATTTAATAATAAACGCCATCATTAAGAAGGTATTGGCATTACAAAGTGTGTCGTAGGTGATGGAGGCTGACTGGTATAAACTCATGGGTGCCAGTGCTACCAGCATCAATACATTTTTATAAACCGGAATTATTCTTATAGCAAAAAATACAATTAGCAGGTAAACAAACAGGCCGAAGGCCCTGCCCCACCACTGTACAATTAGGGGGGTCTTTTTATAAAATTCACCCAGTTTGATACCAACGATATTGGGGATGTAACCAACCGGGTTGGTATTGTAATTAGGATTGTTATAGAAAACAGTATCACTTTTATCGTAATTAACTTCTTTGAGATCTTCGAGAGTTTGTTTGCTGATCCTTGATTTATCATTAAAGCGAATTCCCTGGAAACGCTGGACTTGCTCAAGCAGTTTTACCGGCATAGGATTGCCAATTCCTTTTTCACGGGAATCAGGCTTAAAATACCCATTAGCATAGTACCAGGAATTATAAAAGTGGCGGTCTTCATCATTGGTTTGCCACGGTGGGTTGATGAAAACCAGCTTCATCCCAAAATAAAGTCCTATAACTAAAAAAAAGTATTCAATTGGTATTTTATTCCAGAAATAATCTTTCATGTGTATAGTTATTGACTGTTCAATTGAGAATTCATAAAGTTCGCATTCGCATTTGTTGGATCTAGTTTCAAGGCCTGGTTAATATATACACGGGCTGAATCCCGCATGTTTTTCTGATTATAGGCGATGGCAATATTTGTGAGGTTATTCGCATCATTTGGATTAGCTGCTTTATATCTTAGAAAGCAAAACAAAGCGCTGTCGGGATTTCCCTGCCTCGAAAAAATAACTCCTTTGTATTTATCAATGCCCGGATTAAACATTTCCGGAGTTTTGGCATATTCCAATACACTAGCAGCTTCTTTTAAATTACCTGCGTTGATCAAGCCGGTCACTTTGTTGCCTAAAGCTAAATTAAGCATCTCCTGCGCACTATATTCAACCTGGTTAACGGTGCCACCGGCACCCAAACGTATCGCCTCTTTTTGTTGAAATATTGCAGAATCCCAATTTTGCCGGTCGAACCAATAAAAGCCGTAAATATAATGAACACGGGCATGATAAGGATGTTTTTGGACCTGCTCAGCCATTATTTTACCTGCCTCAGCTAATAAAACTTTACGCTGATTTGTATCAAGTACTTTCCTGGAAGAATCGATTAATTGAGCCCCCGCATACCAGGGATCTTTCAAATTCACATTAAATGGTTTAAACCATATGATCAAAAAAATACATAAAACAAAACATACCGGCAAGAAGTGTAGATAAGAAATGTGCAAAGTGGACCTGGTCTTTGTTACTGATTTCTTTTCAGCAATTACCTTTTCTTTTTTATTGACGACCTTAGGGACTTTCTTATTGTATTTTTTTGACAAATCAGGTTAATTTTGGATCATACAAATATAAAGTCAATTTATATTCGCAAATAAACGATCTTCTTGTTGAGTCCTTCAAAGTAATAGTTTATTTGGCTTTTTATGATTAAAAACCATTGTTTCCCTGAATTCTTATTTGTTTATATTTTAAAACAATTATTATCTCTATAAAATATCGAGGTACAAACTTTCGCGGGATTAATAGGTACTAATCCCCAAAAATCAATTTTTTTAAAACCCTTTGAAAACAAAAAATTATAGCCTTCAATATAATCTAACCTGTCAGAGTTGTCCCAAATAATTATACCGTCATCCTTTAAAGCCTGTAAAGAATTTATAATACACTCGTTTCTTCGCTCCCCATCAATCACAATGATATCAAATTCTTTATTATAATTAAGAATTTCGTTTTGATATTCTCCCGTTTCAATTTCTTTCATAAGATATGTTATATTGGGTTGCATCAGAATTTTTTCTTTTATTTTCAGGTACCACTTTTTGTTATGCTCGATCGAAGTTATTTTATGAACTTTTCTGCTAAACCAGATCGTGGAGTTGCCGCTTCCGTATTCAAAAACAACCTGTTTACTGTTCAGCCTGGTGCTAATGAAATCAATACTGCTGTAAGTAAACCATGGTATTTCTTTCCCATGATAGTCTATGGGT
The DNA here is from genome assembly GCA_035764525.1 of Chitinophagaceae bacterium. Lineage (GTDB taxonomy): Bacteria > Bacteroidota > Bacteroidia > Chitinophagales > Chitinophagaceae > VBAS01. The sequence goes on from DASTZB010000139.1 coordinate 2,661, forward strand.
ATCCTTTTAATTACACTGGCGATCCAACCTTCTTTTATAAGATAATTTTTTATAATTAGGATGAGTCCAGTTGTTATATTACCTAATGGAATATAATTTATAATTCTATAGATAGTCTCTTTCATAACAGTTTTTGGATTTTTAATCTACCTGAGCATTCAAGGATTTAATTGGAATGCAAAAAAAATATGATGTTTCAGTTTCATTATTAAATAGAGGTTTACTGCTTAACCATTTTTTTGTTAATCGGCATT
>DASTZB010000140.1:0-2660 GCA_035764525.1 Chitinophagaceae bacterium
TTGTGAACTTTTACCTGCTGAAAAAAAAGATGGAGTTGTATATGTGCAGGTGGAAGATAGTGCAGAAGCTACTGGTTATATGGCGGCAAACTTTTTTGAGCAGCCTTCGGAAAGAATGAAAGTAGTGGGAGTGACAGGAACAAACGGCAAAACAACTATTGCAACGTTATTATATAAGCTCTTTACATCGTTGGGATATACATGCGGATTGCTAAGCACTGTGGAAAATCGTATCGGCGAAAAAATACTTGCTGCTACGCATACCACACCGGATGCTGTAAGCCTGAATGCTTTGCTGAAACAAATGGCGGATAATGGATGTTCTCATGTTTTTATGGAGAATAGTTCACATGCGATTCACCAGCATCGAAGCACAGGGTTAAAGTTTGCCGGTGGCATTTTTAGCAACATAACCCATGATCATCTTGATTATCACAAAACATTTGATGAATATATCAGGGTGAAAAAATCATTTTTCGATTCATTATCATCCGATGCATTTGCTGTAACCAATGCAGATGATAAAAGAGGAATGGTGATGCTGCAGAATACAAATGCAAAAAAATATTTCTACAGTTTGAGAACAATGGCTGATTTCAAAGGAAAAATCCTTGATAACAGCCTGACGGGTTTGGTGATGAATGTGAATGATACTGAAGTTCATTTCAGGATGATCGGTGAGTTCAATGCATATAATCTTCTGGCTGTTTATGGAACGGCAATGTGCATGGGAGAAGATAAGCAGGAAGTACTTCGCTGTTTAAGTGTGTTAACTGGTGCTGAAGGTAGATTTGATTATATGGTCTCATCAAAGGACAGGCTAATAGCAATTGTTGATTATGCACACACACCGGATGCTTTACTAAATGTGCTGGCAACAATAAAGAAGTTGAGAAAGGGGAATGAGCAGGTGATAACAGTGGTTGGATGTGGAGGTGATAGAGATAAAACGAAAAGACCGATAATGGCTGAAGCAGCATGTGAGCATAGCGATAAAGTGATATTGACAAGTGATAATCCAAGAAGTGAAGATCCGGCGCAGATCATTAAGGACATGGAACAAGGAGTAAGTATTGTGTCAAGAAAAAAATGTATATCGATCGTAGATAGAAAAGAGGCAATAAAAGCAGCGATAAGTTTAGCAAAAACAGAAGATATAATACTGGTAGCTGGTAAGGGACATGAAAAATACCAGGAAATAAAAGGAGTAAGAAATCATTTTGACGATAAGGAAGTGGTAAGAGAGATGTTTGAAATGTTGGGTCGCTGATTTCGTGAGACGTGAAAGGTAAAAAGTGAAACGCTTGTTTTCACGTTTGACATCTCACTTTTCACGAAGATGAAGAGAGATCTGGAAGTTGAACGGAGCGCCGCCACAGAAACAAAATAGAATTACTTGGACGGTAATCATAAATAAAATGATCATCATGTGAAGATGATCTGAACGAAAAACCAAAGTCCTTCTTTTACCTCTCTGCGAAAGCAGGGAGGTTTAGGAGGCCAAACCTAAGACCAACAATGCTATACCATTTGTTTGAATGGTTCAAAGAACAAAAGATCAGCTTCCCGGGAAGCGGGATACTTGGTTTCATTTCTTTCAGGGTATTGCTGGCAATGTTGTTATCTCTTGTTATTACATTGGTTTATGGCAAAAAACTGATAAGGATCATTAAAAGAAAGATTGGGGATGAAACTGTTCGTGATCTTGGCTTGGCGGGTGAACAACAAAAGAGGGGAACGCCAACAATGGGTGGTATCATCATCATTCTTGGGATAGTGATTCCCACTTTGCTCTTTGCAAGACTGGATACAATATATATTATACTGATGCTGATCGCTACCGTATGGTTAGGCATGATCGGTTTCATTGACGATTATTTGAAGTTAAGAGCAAAACGTCTTGCACATGAGCAAGGCATCGCTTATAAAAAAGGCGATAAAGATGGATTGGCTGGGTGGTTTAAGATCATGGGTCAAGTGGGATTAGGAATTTTTGTTGGCGCTACACTTTATTTTAATGATGACGTAAGAATATGGAGAGAATACCAGGGTGTGCCGACAGCAGGTGATACAACAGTGTTCAGCAAGACTGTAAATAATAAGCCAAAATATTTTGTGGAAACCAAAGTACCTGTAACAACTATTCCGTTTGTAAAAAGTCATGAATTTAATTATTCAAAACTTTTACCCGCAAGTTGGCGGGATTACGCTTGGGTACTTTATATACTGATAGTAATATTTATAATTACTGCAGTTTCAAATGGAGCCAATATTACGGATGGGTTAGATGGATTGGCAACAGGAACATCCGCATTGATCGGCGTGTGCCTTGGAATTTTTGCTTATTCAAGCGGTAATCTCTTCCTGGCGGATTATCTCAACATCATGTACATACCTGATCTTGGTGAGCTGTCAATTTTTATTGCAGCTATGATCGGAGCATGTATCGGTTTTCTCTGGTACAATTCTTACCCGGCACAAGTATTCATGGGTGATACAGGAAGTTTAACGCTGGGGGGAATTATTGCATCAATTGCAATCATTGTTCATAAGGAATTATTGATACCGATTTTCTGTGGGGTGTTTTTCGTGGAGTTGTTAAGTGTCATGATACAGGTTACATATTTCAAATACACAAAGAGAAAGTTTGGAATTGGAAA
>DASTZB010000141.1:0-2838 GCA_035764525.1 Chitinophagaceae bacterium
TGGATAAAAGATCAAATTGATAACTTTATTTCTGTTGCGAAGAATTATCTTCCAGCTTCAAACCTCAAACTACAAACTTCAAACTAACTGCTTATGTCTCCTTTCCTCGGCGAATTTATTGGCACCATGCTGCTTATCATTATGGGTGATGGTGTGGTAGCCAATGTTGTTTTGAATAAAACCAAAGGCAATAACGGCGGGTGGATCGTTATCACATTTGGTTGGGCAATGGCCGTATTTCTTGGTGTGTATGCTTCTACAAGTCTTGGCGGAAGCGGACATTTAAATCCTGCTGTTACTATTGCAATGACTGTCTTCAGTGATTTTGATTCCTCGTTATTACCAACATATATCCTTGCACAATTTGCCGGTGCAATTACCGGTGCAATAGTTGTTTGGCTTGCCTATAAACAGCATTTCGACGGCACCGAGGATAAAGATGGTAAACTTGCTGTCTTTTGTACTGCACCCGCAATCAGGGGTTCATTATACAACTTAATTACGGAGATCATTGGCACGTTTGTTCTTGGGTTTGGTGCATTAGCTATGTCAAAGCCTGCAACAACTCTTGGAACCTTAGATGCATTGCCTGTCGGCTTACTTATATTAGGAATTGGTTTATCTCTCGGCGGCCCTACCGGTTATGCTATAAATCCTGCAAGAGATCTTGGTCCACGAATTGCACATTTTATTTTGCCAATAAAAAATAAGAGAGACAGTGATTGGAGCTATAGCTGGATTCCTGTAGTTGGTCCAATCATTGGCGCATTGCTTGCTGTTTATCTTTTTAAACTCATATAATCATGAATAAGATATTTTTTATCATCACAGCTATTTCCTTTTTAAACACAACAACTATAGGACAAGATGCAGAGACAAGATTGAAAGAAAAAGGAATTGTGTTACCCGCTGCGCAAAAGCCAGTGGCTAATTATGTAAACGTTGTTCGCGTTGGCAAGCTCTTATTTCTTGCAGGCAAAGGGCCTACAAAGCCTGATGGCAGCAATATAACTGGTAAAGTTGGAAAAGACCTTACTATTGAACAAGGTTATGAAGCAGCAAGGCTGACTGCTATCAATCATCTTGCAGTACTGAAAGCCGAATTGGGTGATCTGAATAAAGTAAAAAGAATTGTAAAAGTGCTGGGCATGGTGAATTGTACCGAGGATTTTAAAGATCAGCCAAAAGTTATCAATGGTTATTCTGACCTGATGGTGGAAATTTTTGGTGATAAAGGAAAACATGCAAGATCTGCAGTCGGCATGTATGCATTACCATTGAATATCGCAGTTGAAGTTGAAGTGATCGTGGAGGTGGAAGACTAAAAAATTATAGCGTATCGCAAGCCTGTAAAATAATTTTACAGGCTTTTTTTATTTGTCCTTCAGAAATTATTAACGGTGGCGAAATACGAAGGCTTTGTGAAGCAAATAAAAACCAATCTGTCATTATTCCAGATTCAATACAGGCATTAATGATTTTCTTATTTATTTCAAAGGAATCAAATTCAATTGCCGTCCACAAACCAAAAGAATGGATCGATTTTATTTTTTTGTGAACGAGCACTGATCCAAAAAGCGCTTCTTTCGCTTTTACTGAATTGACTATTTTTTCCCCGACCAATACTTTCATTGCAGCCATTCCAGACGCACAACAAACGGGATGACCGCCAAATGTGGTGATATGACCAAGAATTGGGTTTTCTGTAAATGCGTTCATTAATTTCTTATCGGCAATAAAAGCGCCAAGCGGCATGCTACCTCCTAATGCTTTTCCAAGGATCAAAACATCAGGAACAATTTCAAAATTTTCAAACCCCCAGAGCTTTCCTGTTCTTCCAAAGCCCGCTTGTATTTCGTCAAGAATTAAAAGCGTTCCTGTTTCTGTGCATTTTTTTCTTAGTGCTTGCATCCATTCGTTTGAAGGAACAATAATTCCTGCTTCCGCTTGTACAGTTTCAGCAATTACACAAGCTGTTCTTTCGGAAATTTCATCCAATGATTCAAATGAATTGTATTCAAGATGTAAAATATCAGGTAATAATGGACGAAACGCATTTCGCCAATACTCATTCCCTATTATACTTAATGCACCTTGTGTTGAACCATGATAAGAATTTTTAAAAGCTATGATCTGTGTCCGGTTTGTTATTCTTTTTGCCAGCTTCATTGTACCTTCTATCGCTTCGGCGCCGGAGTTGGTAAAATAAACGGAGTTAAGTGAAGAAGGTAAATGATCGGTAAGCAGTTTTGCATACTGCACTTGCGGTGATTCAATAAACTCTCCATACACCATTACATGCATATAAGCATCGAGTTGTTTTTTTATTGCTTCGATTACGCTGGGATGACGATGCCCGATATTGGCTACGCTAATACCACCGATCAGATCGATGTATTCTTTTCCCTTTACATCGTATAACAAACAACCTTCAGCTTTTGCGATTTCAAAGGCTAATGGAGAAGGAGAAGTTTGCGCAATATGTTTTAAGAAAAGTTCCCTTTCGTTCACAGAAGAAATTATTTCACGCAAAGAACGCAAAGGCTGCGCAAAGACGCAAAGAATTTCTCTAATTTGCATTTGTTGAATAGAATTTCTGAACGTTGAAGTGTGCGACGCAACGAAGCCAAATGGTAATTCAAAAGCTGATATCATCAACCCTAAAACTTCAAACATCAAACTATTTAGAATGCCTGTAATACTTTCTGTAGAAAATAAATTCCCGCAGTTTGGAAGCAACTGTTTTTTGGCGCCTAACTCGACGATTGTGGGTGATGTGGTGACGGGGGATGATTGCAGCATTTGGTTTAATACTGTTGTAAGAGGCGATGTAAATTT
>DASTZB010000142.1:0-5269 GCA_035764525.1 Chitinophagaceae bacterium
CAGAACAGTCGGCAAAATTGCCATCATTATGTTTCGTCCGATCCCTGTACCAAAACCAAAAAGCAGACTCGTCACTAAAGTGAGCAATGACGTGATCATTTTATACCCTATGATCAGCACCGTAGCAATTACCCCCAGCTCGACAAGTTGTAATTTTTTCATAAATGATTGTGACGGCTGATTTGATTTTGTCGCTGGCAAAGTAGTTAAAAATGTTTACCCTTTATATATTCACCAATCATTTTTGCAACTTCAAAGCATGCAGATGCATACCGGATGACAAGTTGTTTTAGAATAATTTGTTAAACATCTATCAACAATGTACTTATCCACCATTGTTTGGAATGATGTTTGGCACAGGTAAAAATAAATTGAATATTTGCAACGTTAAGTCACCATCGGTTTAAAGGACAATTAATATGAAGAATCGCAGCATCGCTTTAGTAGCCACTGTTATCTCGGTTTTTTCTCTCAACGCACAGCAAACTCTTATTTTTAAAGACCCGCAGGAAAAGTTTAAAGAAGCAAAGGAATACTATCAAAAAGAGCAGTTTAGTCTTGCTTACCCATTATTTAAAGAACTGCAACAGGCAACAAAGGAAACAAATTACATCAACGATGCGCTGGTGACCCAGGAGATCAATTACTACACAACTGTTCTTGCATTAAAACAAAACGAGGGTCGTGCAGAAGAAACCGCTAAGGATTTTATAGAGTTGGAGGAAAATAATGCCCGGGTACAGCAAATGAACTTTCATCTGGGTGAGTTTTATTATCGCAAACAAAATTTTGCCGATGCCGCCAAATATTATGAGGATGCAGGTATTGCCAACCTGAGCAATCGTGAGATATCAGATATGAAATTTCACCAGGGGTATTCTTATTTCACAATGCAAAAATTTAACCAGGCAAAACCGCTCTTCAATTCGATAAGACAGATCAAGGATGATCCTAATTATATCGATGCAAATTATTATTATGGATTCCTGGCTTTTCGGGATCGCAACTATACAGAAGCATTAGAAAGCTTTAAAATAGTAGAGAATGAAAAGGCCTACGAATCTGTTGTGCCATATTACATAGCACAGATATATTATATCCAGGGTAAAAAAGAAGATGCGATCGCTTATGCAGAAAAAAAGATCAAGGGTGGAAATGCTCAATACTATGATCGTGAAATGAAACTCATGCTGGGACATGGCTACTTTGAAAGAAAGGAGTTCGATAAAGGATTACCATACCTGGAAGATTATGTTGCAAAGGCAGATAAGGTAACAAGGGAGAACTTATATGAGCTCTCGTACAGTTATTATATGGCGGGTAAATATCCAAAAGCAATTAATGGATTCAAACAATTAAGCGGCAAAGATGATTCGTTGAGTCAGCACGCAATGTACCTACTCGGAGATTCTTATTTGAAGGTCGGTGAGAGAGCAAATGCAAGAAATGCGTTTTTATTCTGTGCCTCAAACAGCAGTAATAAAGCACAAAAAGAAATTTCAAAATTCCAGTATGCTAAACTTTCTTACGAGCTCGGCTACCAGGATGAAGCGTTAAATAGTCTAAGTTCTTTTTTGGCAGATTATCCAAACTCTACTTATAATATCGAAGCAAGAGACCTGATGGTAATGGTGCTTGCCAACACAAATAATTATAAAGATGCATTGGCATTGATGGAAGGTCTTAAAAACCCATCTGAAACTTCGAAGAAGACCTATCCCCGAATTTTATTTGGAAGAGCAGCTGAATTAATTAATGATGGAAGATTGCTGGAAGCCGATGCCCTTTTAGACAAAGCCCTGAAAGATCCAAATAATGCCGCGGTTCTTCCTTTAATAAATTTCTGGAAAGGGGAAATCGCCTATCGGACAGATAAATTAGATAATGCAATTAAATATTATAATGCATACTTAGATGCAGGGGCACCTGCTTCGGGAGAAGCAAATGCAAATACTATCCGTTATAATCTTGGATACTGTTATTTAAAAAAAGAAAATTACCCGGCAGCATTAAAGTTTTTTGAACAAGTTGGTAAAAACCCGGCATTGAATTCTGACGCTCTTACACAGGACGCATATATACGCAGCGCAGATTGTTACTTTATGAGCCGTGATTATTCTCGTGCAAAAGCGATGTATGATAATGTGATCAAGGTTTCATGGCCCGCTGAAGATTATGCAACATTCCAGGTTGCTATGATAGCCGGGGTAAGAAGCTCAAATGAAAAGATCAGTTTAATGAATACGATGGCAAGAAAATTTCCAACTTCATCGCTGGTTGGTGATGCGAATATGGAAATTGCTAATGCTTATCTTGCTGATGAACGTTTTCGTGAAGCCATTGCCCCTTTAAATAATGTATTAAAACTCTCAACCAATAATAGTTTAAAGCCACAGGCTCAATTAAAGATCGCGATTGCAAATTATAATTTGAATAATAACCGTGAAGCATTGACACAATACAAAAACCTAGTTCAGACATATCCGAATTCTCCAGAAGCAGAAGAAGCGTTGGATAATATTAAAAGTATTTATGTGGAAGATGGAAAGCCAGATGAATATGCAAACTATATGCGTCAAATGGGCCGCCCATTGGATGTAAGTACCGAAGATTCGCTTTCATGGTCAGCTGCACTTACTCAATATCAAAGTGGAAATACAAATGCTGCATTAACTGCATTTAATAATTATGTGCAGCGTTTTCCCGGCGGTGCCTATTCTTTAGATGCTAATTTTTATCGTGGAGAAATCTATTTTGAAAAGAAAGATTGGACTAATGCATTAAATGCATATGAAGAGGTTGCAGAAAAAGCGCCGAATCGTTTTGCAGAAAAAGCGATCCTTGGCGCAGCGAGGATATATTTCTTTGAACAAAAGAATTACACACAAGCAGAAAGCTATTATGCTCAATTGAAACAAATTGCTTCAGGCCAGGAGAATAGATTAGAAGCAATGCGTGGCTTACTCCGTTGTCAATATCAATTACAAAAGTGGAGCCAGGCAGTTGAAAATGCCAATGAATTAGTAACCTTAAAAGGAAGCAGTACCGATGATAAAGCGCTTGCGAACATGGCTATTGCAAAAGCATACCAGGTAAATGGTCAACATGATCTTGCTATTGCGAACTTTAAATCTGTAGTGGCATTGAATAAAGCTGCGCTTGCAGCAGAAGCGAGATATGAAATTGCCAATAGCTGGTTTGCGTTGAATAAACTTCCTGATGCTGAAAAATCAGCTTTTGAGGTAATTAATAAATCGGGATCGTATGATTTTTGGGTGACAAAATCTTATATCCTTCTTGGTGATATTTATTTCAGGCAAAAAGACTATTTCAATGCAAAAGCAACTTACCAGAGCATTGTTGATAATTCCATCGTGCCTGAATTTAAAAAAGAAGCACAGGAGAAATTGAACAGGGTGATCGATGAAGAAGGCAAGAATAGTAAGGTTGGAAACAATTAAAAATTAATAATTATTATTTAATAATTATTAAACATGTAAGTAAACTTAATTATGAAGAAGACATTTATAATAGCATTTGGAATTTTAAGTTTTGGAATTTCTTATTCGCAACAAGACACCACAAAGAAAAGGGGGACCGTAGATATCACTTCCGCATTTAAACCTGTGTTGAAAGAATCAGCTAAAATTAATTTTAATGCATCTCCCGCAGTAAATGATACAACGAAACCAAAATTGAATTACGATATTCCTAATCAGAATTTATTATTTGGATATACACCGGGCAGTCTTCGTCCGCTTGCATTAGATATCGACTCGGGCGGTTTCTGGGCTCTTAATAGTTATATCAAAGCAGGTTTTGGGAGTTTGAAAACTCCCTTTGTACAAGCAGGTTTTTCTTTTGGTGATGGAAAAACTGCAGGGCTAAATATTTTTGCAAAACATGTATCTTCTTCAGGGAAAATTCTTTACCAGGATTTTCGAAATACAAATCTTGATCTGAAAGGCTTTTTCCAGACAAGCAAGAATTTAGAGTGGAATGCACAACTTGGTATGCGCCAGGATCGATATTATAAATATGGTCTTGATCCAACGATCACCTCTGTTCCTCCAAAAGATTCTCTTGAACAAAATTTTCAAACATGGAAGGGTGGGGTAGGCTTTCATAACATTAATAATACCCAATTTGGGATTTCCTATTCGCCGGAGATCCTTATCAATGTATTTAATGATGGAAGAAAAAATAGCGAAAGCAATACATATATAAATCTTCCATTGCAAAAATCCGTCGGTAAAGTTTTGGCCGTCGATCTTGGTGTTACTTTCGATCTGACAAAGTATAAACCTGATAATAAATCAGCACAAGACAATACATTCTATTATATAAGCCCGTCAGTTTTATTCAAAACCCCGAAAGTCAGTGCACAAGTTGGTATTCGTCCGTCATGGGATAATAAGACCTTTAAGATGTTTCCAAATATGTTGATCGAGGCAAGTACAGAAGATAAACGATTTACTTTCCAGGCAGGTATGTCAGGGTATATCCGGAGAACTTCTTACCAATATCTGGAAACTATAAATCCTTATATAGAAGCACCAGGTAGTTTAAAGAATACATGGATTACAGAAAGATTTGCCGGCTTCAAAGGTTCAATTGGCGATCATTTTACATATAATGCAAAGCTTGGATATAATACGTATAAGAATCAACCACTTTTTGTAAATGATAATCCAACCTTGAATAGATATGACAACACTTTCAGGGTGATCTATGAGCCCGAAATGAGGGCTGTTCATTTTGGGGGTGAAATTGGATATACAGAACAGGAGAAATTTTCAGTGCGGGCAGGAATTACTCTTAACAAGTACGTGGATATAAAGGAAAATGAAAAGGCATATGGATTAGTTCCTTTTGAAATGAAAGGTTCTGCAAGGATGCAGGTAGTAAAGGACCTGTGGTTAAAAACTGACCTGGTTCTTTGGGATGGGGCACAGTATAGAACACCTGCAGGTAAATCAGCTCAATTGGATGGTTCATTTGATCTGAATGCTGGTCTTGAATTTCGCATTACGAAAAATCTGAATCTTTGGGCACAATTCAATAATATTCTAAATAGGGAGTATGAGCCATGGAAGTTGTACAAGTCTTATGGCTTTGGTTTCCTGGGCGGCGTTATCTTCGCATTCGATCAGAAAACGAAATAATGCAAGATACTTTATACGAATTCCTGTTATTAAATAAGAAATTGAGTTTGCCCGGCATCGGCACTATTTCTCTTTGCCAAAATCCAGCACAGCTTGATTTCACG
>DASTZB010000143.1:0-13513 GCA_035764525.1 Chitinophagaceae bacterium
CGTGATGGTTTTGTGCCCGGTGAAACATTGTTTGAAATTGAAGAAGCCTTGCAACGTGGTACTATAATTTGTTACTTGCTGAGTGATGCGGCACAAATTGCATTGTGGCCAACTGTAAAGAAACATTTAACTCCCGGTAAGGCTCTATATTTTTCTCATGGCTTTGGCATTACATTTAATGAACAAACCGGAATTGTTCCGCCGAAAGATGTGGATGTATTCTTAGTAGCGCCAAAAGGCAGCGGTACATCATTGCGCAGAATGTTTTTACAAGGTCGTGGACTAAATAGCTCTTATGCTATTTTCCAGGATGCAACGGGCAAAGCATTTGACAGGGTAATTGCATTAGGAATTGCAGTTGGTAGCGGTTATTTGTTTGAGACAGATTTCAAAAAAGAGGTTTATTCTGACCTAACCGGTGAAAGAGGGACGTTGATGGGTGCCATACAAGGAATTTTTGCTGCGCAATACCAGGTATTGCGTGATAAAGGCCACTCTCCTTCCGAAGCATTTAATGAAACAGTTGAAGAGTTAACACAATCATTGATGCCGCTCGTTGCTGAGAATGGAATGGATTGGATGTATGCGAATTGTTCTACAACTGCACAACGCGGCGCATTGGATTGGTGGAAAAAATTCCGTGATGCAACAGCGCCAGTGTTTAAAGAATTATATGAAAGTGTTGCTGCAGGTAAAGAATCACAACGTTCAATTGATAGCAACAGCAAACCTGATTACAGGGAAAAATTGGAAGAAGAACTAAAAGAGTTGCATGAAAGTGAATTATGGCAGGCAGGTAAAACCGTTCGTTCATTACGTCCGGAAAATCAACCTGCAAAAACAGAAAAGAAAAAAGCTGAAGCAGTCGCTTAAATACCCCATTCCCTAAAGGGAGTAAGAAAACAGTCTAAAGTATTTGGCACATTAGAATATTGAAATGGAAAAAGTAATCACAAATAAAGGAAATTTTCAAAGCCCCCCTTTAGGGGCGGGGGCGTTAGATTTTGCCGGAGCAGCATTACGATTGAAAAAGGTCGTAACAAAAACTCCTTTGCAGCGAAGTGCACATCTTTCAAAAAAATATGACTGCAATGTTTTTTTGAAGCGTGAAGACCTGCAGGTAGTGAGAAGTTACAAACTACGCGGTGCATACAACATGATGAGCAGCCTCCCCAAAGAACAATTAGAGAGAGGTGTTGTATGTGCCAGCGCCGGCAATCATGCACAGGGCTTTGCATTCAGTTGTAAAAAACTCAATGCAAAAGGTGTTGTGTTCATGCCCACAATTACTCCTAACCAGAAAGTGAAACAAACACAAATGCATGGCGATGGTAATGTGGAAATAAAATTGGTGGGTGATACATTCGATGATTGTGCCATTATTGCGAAAAAATATACAGAAGAAAACGGAATGACCTTTATCCCTCCTTTTGATGATCATCGAATCATTGAAGGACAAGGAACAGTAGGTGTTGAAATTTTGGAAGACTTAAACTATGTAGATTATTTATTTCTTCCAATCGGTGGTGGTGGGTTGTGTGCAGGTGTTGGCTCTTATTTCAAAACCTATTCGCCAAAAACAAAGATCATCGGTCTTGAACCTGAAGGTGCGCCGGCCATGTATGAATCTTTGAAGAAAGGTTTCCCTGTTACTCTTGACAACATCGACCGCTTTGTTGATGGTGCTGCCGTAAAAAGAGTCGGAGACATAACTTTTCCGATCTGTAAGGAAGTATTGGATGACATGCATCTTATATCAGAAGGAAAAGTTTGTTCAACTATTTTGAAATTATATAACGAAGACGCAATTGTAGTTGAACCAGCTGGCGCTTTATCTATTGCAGCATTAGATGATTTTGCGAATGAAATAAAATACAAAACGGTCGTGTGCATTGTAAGCGGGAGCAACAATGATATTGATCGCATGCAGGAAATAAAAGAACGTTCATTGCAATATGAAGGTTTGAAACATTATTTCCTGATAAATTTTGCTCAACGTCCCGGCGCTTTAAAAGAATTTGTAAACAATGTGCTCGGCCCAACCGATGATATCACACGTTTCGAGTACATGCAGAAGAATAATAAGGAAGCCGGCCCTGCCCTTGTTGGTGTTGAGCTATTAAGTAAAGGTGATTATGACAAGCTCGTTCAAAATCTGAATAAATACCAGATCAACTACACTGAATTGAGCAAGGATAATACACTGTTCAGTTATTTAGTTTAAAGGTTCTATAACTGTTTTTTAATTAGTTTTGCCCCGCAAACAGAGGGGTATTTTTTTAAAAAACAATATAAGCGATGTCAAAAGTCAAAGTGGGTTTGGTGCAAATGAGTTGCTCAAACAATAAGGAAGCGAACTTGCAAAAAGCAATGGAGAAAACAAGGGAGGCAGCCGCAAAGGGAGCACAAATAGTTTGTTTGCAGGAACTCTTTACTTCACTTTATTTCTGTGATGTAGAAGACTATGAAAATTTCAAGTTGGCCGAACCAATCCCCGGCCCATCAACTGATGCATTGGGCAAACTCGCCAAAGAGTTGAATGTTGTGATCATTGCATCTCTGTTTGAAAAAAGAGCACAGGGTATTTATCATAACACAACAGCGGTACTCGATGCCGATGGTACTTATCTCGGTAAGTATCGAAAGATGCATATACCCGATGATCCGGCTTACTATGAAAAATTCTATTTCACTCCGGGTGATCTCGGATATAAAGTTTTCAAAACAAAATATGCAACGCTGGGTGTGTTGATCTGTTGGGATCAATGGTATCCTGAAGCAGCGAGAATTACTTCACTAATGGGTGCAGAAATTTTATTTTATCCAACTGCTATTGGGTGGGCAACCTCGCAAGATGAAGCAACCAATACAGAGCAATACAATGCATGGCAGACTATACAAAGAAGCCATGCTGTAGCAAATGCCGTACATGTAGTAAGTGTAAACCGGGTTGGGCTGGAACAAGATGGCGCTATGAAATTCTGGGGTGGTTCGTTTGTGTCAAATCCTTTTGGTACATTAATATATAAAGCATCTCATGAAAATGAGGAAGTAGCTGTGGTAGAAATCGATACCGCTAAAACAGATTTCTTCCGAACACATTGGCCATTTTTACGTGACCGCAGAATAGATTCATATCAACCCATTACCCAAAGATTTATAGATGAAGGATAGACCGGCATTCAAATTTGAAAAATTAATTGTTTGGCAAAAATCTCTTGATCTTTCAGATGAAATAAATCAGTTAGCAAAAGAATTTCCGAAAGATGAGCTGTACATTTTGGCTTCACAAATAAAAAGAGCTGCTGATTCTGATTCATTAAACATTGCTGAAGGCTCGACTGGTCAATCAAACCCGGAATTTTCAAGATTTTTAGGAATTGCTTTACGATCAAATATAGAAGTTGTTAGTTGTATATTCTTGGCACAAAGAAGAGGATATATAACATCATCAAAATTTGAAAGGATATACAAAATGTGCGAAGAGATTCTTGTCATGATTAATTCACTAAGAAATTCTTTAAAATAAAACTGGCTCAAAATTGGACAAACATCTTTCGGACTTTCCGTCTTCCAGACTTTCGGACTTACAAACCCCCAGGCAACTCGGCTACTATTTTCCCGCTGAATTTGCTCCTCATGAAGCCACGTGGTTAAGCTGGCCTCATAAGGAAGCATCGTGGCCGGGAAAGATCCATACAATATTCCCGTTTTATAGCCGCTTTATAAAATATTTAGCGCAAAGTGAAAAGGTTCGCATCAATGTCAATGACGAAGCAATGAAATCCTTTGCGATAAGTTGTTTACAAAAAGAAGGAGTTGATCTCTCACAGACTGAATTTTTTTTTCATCCAACCAATGATGCGTGGTGCCGTGATCATGGCCCCGCATTTTTAATAAACCCAAAAGCTGATATTAAAAAAGTAATTGTTGATTGGAATTATAATGCATGGGGTGGGAAATATCTGCCATGCGATCTTGATGATGTGATCCCGACTAAAATTGCACAGCATTATGATATTCCTGTTTATAATCCGGGAATTATAATGGAAGGCGGTTCAGTTGATTTTAATGGCAAGGGAACGGTGATCACTTCCACCCTTTGCTTATTAAATCCAAATCGCAATCCACATTTGAATCAAAAACAAATCGAAGAGTATCTCTTCAATTTTTATGGACAAGAACAAGTGCTTTGGGTGGATGAAGGAATCGTAGGTGATGATACAGATGGCCATATCGATGATACAGTTCGTTTTGTAAATGAAGACACAGTGATAACAGTTGTAGAAGAAAGTAAAAATGATGAGAACCATTCATTGCTTGAAACCAATCTGAAACAACTGAAGGCAATGCGTTTGCTAAATGGCAAACAACTGAACATTGTTGAATTGCCAATGCCAGACTATTTGGAATATGATGGTCAGCGCCTCCCCTGCAGTTATGCTAATTTTTATATCTGCAATAAATATGTGATAGTGCCGATCTTCAATTGCAAAAAAGATGATAAGGCTTTACAAATAATTTCTCAATGCTTTCCCGGAAGAGAGACAGTTGGAATTGATTCAACTGAGATCATCTGGGGTCTTGGAAGTTTTCATTGTTTGAGTCAACAAGAACCGGCGGTATAAACCTATCTCTTAAGTACTTCGGGATTCACAATATTTGGTACAGTATTATTCTTATAATAGCTGATTATATTTTCTGCGGCCATTCTTGACATTTCATTTCTTGCTTCAATCGTTGCGGAACCAATGTGTGGCAGGATACAAACATTTTCCATTTCCAAAAGCGGATTATCCGGCTTCATTGGTTCAGGATTAGTAACATCAAGCCCTGCACCCCAGATCGTACCCTTGTTCAACGCATCAATAAGATCCTGCTCATTATGAATTCCACCTCTTGCGGTGTTTATGAAAATTGAAACTGGTTTCATTTTGCTGAATGCATTCTTATTGAAAATTTCCCTGGTCTCCTTACTCATGACTGAGTGAACAGAGATCACATCGCTTTGCTGCAGCAATTCATCAAAGCTCACTTGTTTTGCGCTATAAAGTCTTTCAGCCTCAGGATTTGCTTTTCTGTTACAATAAATGATATTCATATTGTAAGCTCCTTTACAACGTCTCGCCATTGCCATTCCAATACGCCCCAATCCAAAAATCCCAAGGGTTTTATTATTAAATTCAATGCCAAGATTTGCATTGGGTTTAAAATAGGTCCACTCTCCTTTTAAAATCCCTTTATGCATATAAGAGAATTTTCTTCCAACGGCTATCATTAATCCAAAAGCAATGTCTGCCGTTGCCTCATTCATTGCTCCGGGCGCATAGCCAACAGGTATTCCCAATTTGGTAGCAAGAGGAACGTCGATATTATCGTAACCAACTGCAAATTGTGAGATCATTTCAAGGTGTGAACAGGTATTTATAAAATCGGTACCGATATTATCGGCGCTTACACAAAGAATGACGTTATGTTTCTTGCTCTCAGCAATTAACTCCTCGTCAGTCATAGGCCTTTCAAGAGGCCAGGCCGTTACTGAGAAACCTTCGTTTCGCAACATATTGATACCAAGAACAGGGATATTACGGGTTACCAAAACTTTTATCTCCTGCAAGTTGTGTTTCATTTCTTTCCTTGTTATTACTCTTAGAATTGATCAGCTTACAAATTATTTTGTCGATTCACCTTTCAAAGTGATTTTTTTATCAGGAGCTTTAAAGCTGTCAAGCATATCAACTGATACTTTATTTTGATCAAAATTAAAAGTCATGATCTCTGTATGCGGGCTATCAATATATCTTAATTGCATCTCCAGTGTTTTAGCCCCTTTCCACCTATAACTTCCTGCGATCTGCGATGGTGGCAATCCTTCAAAATGTCCTTTTGCTTGTGCTACTAAAGATGGTCCCAACAGGGCGGTTTTTCCCGCAATCCATCTGCCATTTCCAAAATTCAACGGATAAGAGTTACTATTTGTTTTAAGTGTAAGGGTAATAACATCTCCCTTTGCACTGAAAGAAATCTTTTCAATATTTTTTTCATTGGATTCTATCATAAAACTTTTCCCGGAAACATAAGATACTTTAAAGACACTATCAGGTTTTGCCGGTAATGGAAGCTTCAATAGTGCTAATCGCTTTTTAAGAATAGCAGCATCATTTTTATCCAATGTTGCCTGGTCAACTTCCATCGCAGGTAATAAATACTGCCATACGAGATTCAATTCACCTTGCATATCCGAAGTTTCAGATGTGATGGCAATTACCGCATCTTGTTCAGGCAAAACCAATGCATACTGTCCAAATGCTCCGTCCCCGCGAAATGAGTTATGACGACTGCGCCAGAATTGATAGCAATACCCTTGCATCCAGTCGCTGGAATCTTTTTTTGATTGCGCAACACCGGGAGCATTATCAATTTTAAAAGTTGTCGCTTCTTCCACCCACTCTGCCGGTAAAATTTGCTGATCATTCCATTTTCCTTTTTGCAGGTATAGTTGTGCAAAACGGGCAATATCCTCTGTTTTTACTCTCAGTCCCCAACCGCCGGTGTTGATGCCGGCAAGATCCGTTTCCCAATCCATTCCTTGTATACCTAAGGGTTTAAACAAACGTGGAGTGAGATAATCAATTATTTTTTGTCCTGTTACTTTTTGCACAATGGCGGAAAGCATATAAGTAGCAGCAGAGTTATACAAGAACACAGCACCGGGTTTATTAAGCACAGGTGTGGCAAGAAAAGCCCTTATCCAATCATTGGTCACCACCACCGGTCCAGTAGGATCGGGAGATTGTCCCGCTGTCATCGAAATCAGGTCTTTGACCTTTAAATCAGATAAAAGCGGAGTAATAGTTGCAGGCAGTTTGTCAGGAAAAAAAGAAATCACCTTATCATTAAGTGAAATTCTTTTTTCAGCAACAGCAAAACCAACTGCCGTAGATGTAAAGCTTTTACTCAAAGAATACAATGTATGTTTCAGATCGGGCCGATAAGGATTCCACCAACCTTCAGCGATCACTTTACCATGACGTAGGATCATGATACTATGCATCTCATGTTTTGTTTTTGAAAGAGCATCAAGGAAATCCATAATTCCTTTTGATGACACACCTTCCGCTTCAGGCGTACTTCGTGGAAGTGAAATGGGTTGAGAACTTATCTGGAAACTTAAGAAAAGAAAAAGTAAAGCAGTTATAAAAGACGTTTTTCTAATGGTCATTTTTAAAAAATTGTAGAGATGAAATAAAAACAATCTGAAATATAAATCTACAATTTCTATCTAATTAAATAATGAAAAGATGAAACACAAAAAGCCTGTCGCAAGACAGGCGAATATATAGGTAACAAAATTGTTCAGGCTTTGTCTTCTTCTCTTTCAACAGTAATGCTGCATTCACCAATCAATGCTGCCATTGCCCCAACTGCTGCAAGCACCGGTGCAAAGACAGCCCCTACTACGCCAAGACTTAAAGGAAAACTCATCAATTCTCTGCCATCTTTTTCGTGAATGCTGATCTTCCTTACATTTCCTTCTTTCACCAATTCTTTTACTTTATTAAGTACTTTTTCGCCCTGGACTTTGAAAGTTTCTTTTGTTATTGTTGCCATATTACAAGGATTTAGTAAATAAATAGAATTAAAAATAATGCCAGATTGTGAATTTTTTTGGAAAGGCTTTTGCAGTATAGTTTGAAATCTAAAGAACTATGGCTTTACCGGCCAGTCAATCCGCACAGTTACAGCATTTTTTTAATCATTCCAAATTCGAAGAATGTGGAGGATTAATTACTGACCTGGATGGTACAGCTATTCATGAATTTGAAGGCCATTACAGCATTCCCCAATCAGTTCAACTAGGCCTGGATAAAATTTACGATCTCGGAAGACCTATTATTTTGAATACACTTCGTTTTCCTTTATCAGTTATCCGAACTTTCGGAAAAGAATGGTACAAGATATCTAATGCTCCAATTCCAACTGTTTTAATGAATGGTAGCCAGCTTGGCTATATTATGCAAAGCAATGAGGGCAATTTTCTCTACAATGAGATCGATGCTTTTCCGCTTGAGCCAAACGAAATAGCTGGAGTTTTGCAAATAGTTACAAGCTTTATTAAAAACAATGATTTGGATCTGCTTGTTTTCTATTATCCCCGTGATTGGGAACAAGGTGAAATAATATGGACCCCGGTTGCAGATAAAATTGAAGCTATTCAAAAAAAATATCAAAGTGCATCAAGAGCCTATTCTTCATCGTTAGAAAATTTACAGTCCGATCTCCACAACCAGGAAATATGCATGATCTTTTTATTGATCGATGTGCCACAGGACAGGCTTATGGCCTATCAACATACAAAACGAAATAATTTTTTTACGCATAAAGGTGTTGATAAGGATTTTGGTGCACAGCAAATAGCAACGCACTTACAATTCGAATTAAAACACTCAATAGGAGCAGGTGATTCTGAGATGGATAGTTTTTTGCGTTCAGTGGGTCTTGCTATTCATGTGGGCAACCCTCTTCTTTCTTATGAGAGTCTATTGCCACCGATCAAAGTGAAAAATTCTTCGGAGTTTGGAGAAATACTTTTTGAATTAGCTGCCATGCAGCGAAATGTTATTGGATAAATTTAATTATGCCTGCGTACACGCCATCACAAATAAAGTCGAAAACAGCAATGGCCAGGAAAGTGGTGAAGCATCACTTTGGAAAGTCATTGGAAAAAATTGAGTTTAAGCCAGCCGGCAAAACCAATTTTGTTTTTGATGTAGTTACAAAAGATGGAAACTTTATTGTTCGCATCGCAAATTCAAGAGCAAAACTCAATGATTTTATGAAAGAACAATGGGCGACTCAAAAAGCTCTGAGCATTGGTGTACCTGTTCCAGAAATTTTAGAAGTAGGCCATGATATTATTCCGCTTCCTTACATGCTGCAACAAAAAATTGAAGGACGGGAAGCTGTAAATCATCCTGACAGATTGAAGGTTTTACAAAAACTTGGTAAATATGCCCGCATGATCCATTCAATACCAACTACTGGTTTTGGGAAAGTATTTGATTGGTCGAAAAATAAACTATCAAAGAAAAGAACCTGGATAGAGTTTTTAGAAAAAGAATTGCAGGTAGCAGAAGGCTTAAAGTTTCTGCAGGACAATGATATTTTAAGCAAAAAGAAAATAAAGAGACTTAATGGAGAGTTTGAAAAACTAAAAAAATGGAAGATTACTCCTGCTTTAAATCATTGTGATCTGCGTCTGAAAAATGTAATTGTCAACGAAGCAGGGGAAATAAAAGCGATACTCGATTGGGAAGATTGCTCTTCTAACTGCGCCCCTTACTGGGATTTTTCTATTGCACTTCATGACCTTTCAATAGATGGAAAACAAAAATTTCTGGAAGGTTATGAATTGGACACAGAAGAATTCGGACGGAAGTCTTTTGCACTAACTGTTTTTAATATTATTAATTATATACCCGCATTGCAAAGGATCATAGCTAAAAAAGATAAAAATAACCTGGAATTATACAAACTACGTCTTGATGGTGCAATGGATCTGTTCTCGATATAGATTCCGAAAAACAATTCCTCCGGGATATTATTTGGCAAATTCATGGTATCTTAAATGCTGAAAATTTTAGCCCCTTTTCATACCAATCATGAATAAAAAATGGCTGATAGTATTTGTTTTATTAACTCATATGGCGTTTGTATCTGCACAAAGAAGTATTACCCTTACAAAAGGACAATTACAAAATAAAATCAAAGGAGGATGGGCAGGTCAAACGATTGGCGTCACATTCGGCGGGCCATATGAATTTCATTTCAATGGAACATTCATTGGTGATTACCAATCTCTTTTATGGTATGATGGTTACCTCAAAAAAACAATGCTTAATAACCCCGGCCTGTACGACGATCTTTATATGGACCTCACGTTTGTTGAGGTATTTGAAAAGTATGGTATTGATGCACCGGTCGATTCGTTTGCCAACGCATTTGCACATGCCGGCTATATGCTTTGGCATGCAAACCAGGCAGCACGATATAATATTTTAAATGGAATAGCAGCGCCTGCATCCGGTCATTGGAAAAACAATCCGCATGCTGACTGTATCGATTATCAAATTGAATCTGATTTTGCAGGATTGATGTCGCCGGGCATGCCGAATACTGCATCTGCGATCAGTGATAAGATCGGCCATATCATGAATTATGGTGATGGCTGGTATGGTGGAGTATATATAGGCGCTATGTATTCATTAGCATTCGTTTCAAAAGATATTAATTACATCGTGAAAGAAGCATTAAAAACAGTTCCTTCACAAAGTGAGTTTTATCAATGTATAAGTGACGTAATTAAATGGCACGATCAGTATCCCAATGACTGGAAACAAACATGGTTCCAGGTGCAAAAGAAATGGGCCGATGAAATTGGATGTCCCGAAGGGGTGTTTGCACCATTCAACATTGATGCTAAAATTAATGCTGCTTATGTAGTAATTGGCTTGCTCTATGGTAAAGGTGATTTTACAAATACAATGGAAATAACAACCCGTTGCGGGCAGGATGCTGATTGCAATCCGTCGTCAGCCGGAGGGATATTAGGAACATTGTTTGGCTATGATGGTATTCCTGCTCATTGGAAACAAGGATTAAAAGAAGCGGAAGAAATAAATTTCAAATACACAACGATGAGCTTGAATAGTGTTTATGAAATTGGTTTAAAGCATGCACTGCTTGCTATTGAAAGAAATGGCGGGAAGGTTAACGGAGATAAAATAACGATCAAGCTCCAGCAACCAAAGCCAGTTCAGTATGAAAAGAGTTTTGACGGGCTTTATGTCAAAGAAAAAAAGAATGTAAGTTGGTCGGCTGCAAAAGATGAGATCAGTTTTGACTATGAAGGAACAGGTTTTGTATTAAGAGGCGAAAGCGGTCGTTGGGGAAACCAGGATGCTATAGTTATAAATACAGAACTATATGTAGATGATAAAAAAACTGAAACAATTAAACTACCCGTAAATTTTACCACACGTCGTCACGAACTTTGCTGGAACTATGATTTGCCAAAAGGGAAACATAGCGTCAGGTTTAAATTATTAAACCCATCTCCAGGTTATTCTATATCCGATGCTGAGGCCATTATTTATACAAATACAAAGTCAACCCCGCCTCATATTTATTGAGTAGTAATGGCAACCTGGTATTGTTTGTATTGATAGAAGGATTTATTTAGTTAATCAATATATTTAGGTCCTTAAAATACTGCTATGCTAAAACTAACAAGCTTTCTTTTTTTTCTTTTGTTTATTTTCCAAAGTTTTGGACAACAAAAGCTGGATAAATTAACTGTAGAAAAGATCATGAGAGATCCGATCTGGATGGGTACTTCGCCTTCAAATGTTCAATGGAGCAATGATGGGCAAACGATCTATTTTAGTTGGAACCCAGAGAAAGCTCTTTCCGATTCGCTTTATTCTATAACACTGAGCAATAAAACTCCGGTAAAAGTTTCGCCGGCTGATGGACAAAGTTTCCGATCAATAGGCAATTACAATTATAATCTTTCCCGTTCTGCATATGTATATGCCAAAGATGGCGATATATTTTTTACAGATATAAAAACAGGAAAAACAAAACGTATCACTCAAACTGTGGATCCTGAAAGCAACCCGCAATTTTCTTTTAATGAAACAAAGATCGTTTACAATCGGAGCCAGAATTTATATGCATGGGATATTGCAACAGGGGAAACATTGCAACTTACCAACCTGCGGTCAGGGGAGGCTGCACCAGTAAATAATTTTCAGGGCAGAGGAAATTTTGCAGGAGCTGGTGGACAGGGAGGCAGGAATCCCAATGCAAATGCTAATTTAAATCAGCAGGAAGATTGGCTAAAGAATGATCAGCTCACTTATTTTGAAGTCCTGAGATCAAGAAAAGATAAAAGAGATAAAGCTGATGCTTATAACAAAGCATTGCCAAAGGCAAAAGAGTTGCGTAACATTAATATAGAAGATAAAACAATGCAGGGTCTTTCTTTAAGCCCTGATGGACGATTTGTTACCTATCGCTTAGTGAGGGCTGCTGCAAATGCAAAGACAACCATTGTCCCAAGCTATGTTACTGAAACTGGCTTTACAACTGATATACAGGGACGCACCAAAGTTGGCGCTGCATTAGGCACATCTGAATTTTATATTTATGATAGGGAAAGAGACACCGTATGGGCAGTAAGAGCTGATTCAACAATTCCAGGCATTAAAGACCTCCCAGATTATGTTAAAGATTATCCGAAAAAATTTGAAGAACGTTCAAAAAACCCACAGACCAGGCAAGTTACTTTTAATTCGGTTTTATGGTCACCGCATGGCACAAATGCAGTTGTTGAGATTAGATCATTAGATAATAAAGATCGTTGGTTGATGCTCTGGGACACTGCCACTCATAAATTAAAATTATTGGATCGCCAGAGAGATGAGGCGTGGATCGGTGGACCGGGCATTGGGTTTGGCCGTAATATTGGTTGGATAGATGAAAATACAGTTTGGTTCCAATCAGAGGCTACAGGTTATTCTCATTTATATACAATTAATATTAGCACGAATGAAAGGAAAACATTAACAGCCGGAAAGTATGAAGTGCAGCAGGCACAATTAAGCAGGGATAATAAATTCTTTTATATCATCACCAACGAAGTGAATCCGGGTGAACAACAATTTTATCGCTTAACAATTGCTGATGATAAGAAAGAACGTATCACAACGATGACTGGTGCTAACCAGGTTACTATTTCGCCGGATGAAAAATATCTTGCTGTCCTTTATTCATATTCAAACAAGCCTTGGGAATTGTATTTGCAAGAAAATAAACCGGGAGGGAAAATTGAGCAAATAACAAACAAGGCGCAAAGTGATGAATTCAAGTCATACGCATGGAAAGACCCTGACTTGATAACTTTTACTGCTAGTGATGGTGCACAGGTTTATGCAAGAGTTTATAAACCCGCTAATCCACATTCGAATAAACCGGCGGTCTTATTTGTACATGGAGCAGGCTATTTGCAAAATGCTCATAAATGGTGGAGCAGTTATTTCAGAGAATACATGTTCAATAACATGCTTGCTGATAATGGTTACTATGTAATGGATATTGATTATCGCGGCAGCGCAGGCTATGGAAGAGATTGGAGAACGGGGATCTATCGTTTTATGGGTGGAAAAGATATGACCGATAATGTTGATGCTGTAAGCTACTTAGTAAAAACTTATGGAGTAGATCCAAGACATGTTGGTTTGTATGGGGGTTCTTATGGCGGTTTCATTACCTTAATGGGTATGTTCAATTATCCCGATGTATTTGCAGCAGGTGCAGCATTACGGCCTGTTACTGATTGGGCCAATTATAATCATGGCTATACAGCGAATATCCTTAATGAACCATTCAATGATAGTCTCGCTTACAGGAAAAGTTCACCATTTTATTATGCCAACGGGTTAAAAGGTCA
>DASTZB010000144.1:0-3648 GCA_035764525.1 Chitinophagaceae bacterium
ATTGGCCAATTCTGCGATCTGTCCTTCACTCAGTCCCCACAGTAATAATTTATTTTTTGCACTTCGCAATAACTGGTCAAAATCTATTACAGTTTCATTTACAAAAGTTTTCTTTTGTTCTAAAGCAAGTAAATATTCCTGTTTAGCATTATTGAGTTCTTCGCTGTACAAATCGTACAAAGGAGCCCCTTTTCTCACATAATCGCCAATATTTTTAAAATAAAGTTTTTCGATCCGCCCCATCACTCTTGAGCTAACCGAATTGGCTTTCATTTGATCAAAATTCAATGTGGCTGTAAGTACTGACTGGTCACCAATTGAACCGTTTCGTATTGTATCAGTATGAATATTGCCCAACTGGATTTGCTGTTCACTCAATAGTATTTCATCTTTATCCTCTCCATTATTCTTTTTCACCGGAGTAAGTTCCATATGACAGATCGGGCATTTGCCGGGCTTATATTCTATTACCTGAGGATCCAT
The DNA here is from genome assembly GCA_035764525.1 of Chitinophagaceae bacterium. Taxonomy (GTDB): domain Bacteria; phylum Bacteroidota; class Bacteroidia; order Chitinophagales; family Chitinophagaceae; genus VBAS01. The sequence continues at coordinate 484 of DASTZB010000144.1, forward strand.
AGAACAGGTATAATATATATCCTGTTTGGCTACTGTTACTGTCTTTTTGCTTTTACATGATAAAATGAATACCAGCAAACCAAGACCAGCTATATAAATATTTTTTTTCATCATTTAGTTTTTTACTTTAATAAAACTTTCGCTGTCCATTAAATACTGCGCATTGGCGGCCACAGAATCTGTTTCATTCAATCCATTCAATACTTGTACATGATTTTTGTGTATAATACCCGTATTGATTTTTTGTGCTTTGAAACCGCCGTCGCTTTTTGCAAATACTACTTTGTCTATTCCCAATGAAAGAACCGCTTCTTTTGGCAACCAATATGCATCTTTTGTATTGCCAAAGATTGTAGCCCGGACCTGGCTACCGATCGGAATTTTTAAATTGCCGTTGTTGAAATAAACTCTTGCAGTGAGTGTTTTACTTTCTTTACGATAAAATGGTTCAATAAAATCGATTACTGCTCTAAAATCTTTGGTTGGCGCTGTTTCGGGAATTACCCGTACAGCATTGCCAACTTTTATGAGGGCCTGGTTCTCCCCATAAATATTAAGCAAAGCCCATGCACGAGCTGGATTATAAATGGTAAAAATCGATTGGCCCTTTTGGATATACATACCTTCTTTCAATGAAAGCTCCTCCGTGATGAGTGAAATATCTTTCATCAAAGCAGGTTCATTATTCATTGCACCTTTATCAGCAGCTTCATGAATATGCCCGCTATAAGTGCTGTACACTGCAATAGTAAGTGAAGGCTGGCCCGATTGTATTACGTTTTCCAATTGCTGCTTACTCATTCCGAGCAACAAGAGCTTTTCTTTTGACGCTTGTATCATCGTTGTGTTGCCAGCATCATTCTTTAAAAGGAATAAAAGATTTTGTTGTGCTGTCAGCAATTCAGGGCTATAAATATCAAGTATGTGTTGCCCCTTGCTAATTTTCTGATAACGATATTTCACATACAACTTTTCGATTCTTCCGGAAACTCTTGCTGAAATACTTCCTACTTGTCTTGTATCATAAGCAATATTTCCCAATGCTTCAATTTCGATTTGTTCTTCTCTTTTCTGAATAGCGGTAACAGGAATAGAAGAAACAACAAATTCATTGGTTGGTTTCAGTAATGATTCCAAATTAACTTCGGTTATCTTTTTGCTATCTATTTCTTTTTTTACCAACTCCATGCCGCAGATCGGGCATCGGCCGGGTTTATCACGAATGATTTCCGGATGCATGGAACAAGTGTATAATTGCTCCACCTCATTTTTATGAGCTGCATGAGGGTCCTTGTTTTCATTGCATGCAATAGCAATGAAGAACAGGACAGAACAAAAAATGTAAGTTATCTTTTTCATTTCTTTTCCATTAATCTTTCCAGTGTAACCTGTAACTGAAGTGCCTGGTTAAGCAGATTTGTATATTCCAGTTCTGTCATGTATAAAGTTTCCCACGCATCGTAAAGCATAAATAATTCTTCTGTATTCTGTTCATAGCCCAGCTGCATTGTTTTATAATTATTTTTCAATGCCGGCATAATGTTCTCATCATAGAGTTGCAGTTGTTTTTTCTTTGTTTCCAGTTCATTTCTCATGGCATAAGCCATGCCGCTGTATTCATTCGCCAGCATTTTTTTTTGCGATTGCAGTGCATTGGCTTTCCATTTCAGGCTTTCGATATTAGCCTTGTTCATTTTTGATGAACCTGAAATCGGAACTCTCAGCATTCCCATCAGTGAATATTGCATCGGCAATCCGCCAAAGCCAAACATGTGTTCATAGCGGATACCAAATTGAGGTTTGAGACTTAGTTTTTCGGTTTCCTGTTTGAGCCAGGTAAGATTTATTTCTTTATCAACGGCTCTTAAATCACTACGGCTGCTGTAAAAAAGAGTACTATCAAATGCAAGATTTGAATAATCATTTAGGCTATATGTGGTGTCAATATCAAAATTAAGCAATGCATTTTTTCCCATGAGTGCATTGATGCGGATGCGTTTTTCACGAATATCACTTTCAAACATCAATCTCATGTTTTGCAAATTGCCCAATGCAGCTTTTGCTTTGTAGTAAGCACTGATTTTTTCCAGGCCATTCTTGTAACGTATCTCAGCATTTTTGATCATGAAGTCAAGCAGCTTTTCATTACGCTCAAGGATGGACAACTTTTTTTTCAGGATAATCCATTCGAAGTAGGATTGTTTTGCATCGTTAATCAACTCATTTAATGTAGCATTCTTTTTTTCTTTCTCTACCGACGACATTGCTTCCATATATGCGGCATCTGCATCTTGCTTCTTTTTAACCGGAAACATCTGCTGCCCGCCAAGCATATACTGACCCATACCTGTTTCCCCCATATCACCCTTCTTCCACAAACTGGGATTATAAGGCGTCATCCACAATCCAGTAGTGAACTCAGGAGGCATCCAACTCCTGGCTCCTTTCGCCGCTTCGTCCATCGAACGGATCTCGTTGTCATACATTTTTACAACCGGGTGTGAAACCGTGATACTATCAATGATTGCATCCAGTTTCAATGTCTGCGACTTACTGCTTAAAGCAACAGTAAGGGCAAACAGCATCGGGAAAAATTTATTCTTACGCATCGATTAATTGAATTTTGCCTTTACGTTTTAATTCTCGTTCTTTTATTATTTCAAATATCACAGGAGTGATAAGCAATACATAAATGGTGGATGTAATTGTTCCGCCAATCAATGGGATAGTAATTGGTCGCATAATATCGCTGCCAACACCGTTTGCCCATAGAATCGGAATTAAACCAAACAATCCGACGGATACCGTCATCAGTTTAGGACGAAGCCTTTTTGCTGCTCCCTGTATAACAAATTCCCTGATGATTGCAGGAGTAAGCGTTGTTTTTGAATTTCCGTGTGTTGCCACCATGTTCTGCATTGCTTCATTCAAATAAATAGTCATCAGCATTGCTGTTTCTATAGCCATACCAAACAAAGCAATAAAACCAACTGCAACAGCAACAGATAAATTGACACCATAAAAATAAACCATGAATACACCTCCGATCAATGCAAACGGAACCGTGATCATCGTAATGAGTGATTCCTTGAATGAATGATAAGTGAAATATAAAACGAGAAAAATAATGACCAACACAATTGGCATTATCAGTTTTAAAGTTTG
>DASTZB010000145.1:0-2162 GCA_035764525.1 Chitinophagaceae bacterium
AAAGATCGGTTTTGTTGCAGGAGCTGGTAATAGCAATTCAACAAGAAACTATAGCTTCATTGATCCACAACGTGCAGTAGAATTCAATTATTATCGCTTGAGATTAGTTGATATTGACAATACGTTTGATTATAGTGATGTAGTATTGGTGAAGAATTCATTTGGTAAACAGGATGTTTACCTTACAGGCAATCCTATAACAAATAGCATCAATATCCAATTTGCCAAAACGCCTAACGGTAAAGTTGCTGTAACCATCTATGATATGAAAGGAAGTAAGATATATGATGTAACGTATAATAATTATACTCAAACTTCATTACAAATAAACTCTTCAAGTAAATTATTTTCTCATGGAGTTTATTCTGTCAGGGTTGAAACGGCAGGTAAGGTATATAATTTGAAAGCGATCAAGTAAACAGAAGCTGATTTATATATAAACCAAGCCCCTTCGATGAAGGGGCTTTTATTTTTCATTAGTTTAAATCATTTTTCATTTCTTTGAAAATATTTATCAGGCTATTGGTGGAAGAATCGTGCGACGAAATTCTTTCATCATCTTTTAACTCAGGCAGAATTTTATTCGCTAATTGTTTTCCAAGCTCAACACCCCACTGATCAAAACTGAAAATGTTCCAGATGATCCCCTGGACAAAAATTTTATGTTCATACAATGCGATCAATTGTCCTAAAATAAATGGAGTGATCTTTTTTATCACGAAAGAATTTGTGGGTTTATTGCCTGAAAAAACCTTATAGGGGAGGAGTTTCGAAATTGCTTCATTGCTCAACCCCATCTTTTCTAATTCAAGTTCTGCTTCCTGCTCAGTTTTTCCATTCATCAATGCTTCTGTTTGTGCAAAAAAATTGCTCATGAGTTTTTGATGATGATCACCAATTGGATTATGGCTTTGTGCTATGCCAATAAAATCACAAGGGATCAAAAGAGTGCCCTGGTGTATTAATTGGTAAAATGCATGTTGGCCATTTGTTCCAGGTTCTCCCCAAATGATCGGGCCGGTTGAATATTCAACCTGCTCTCCATTTCTATCAATTGATTTTCCATTGCTTTCCATATTACCCTGTTGAAAATAGGCCGCAAACCGATGCAAATATTGGTCATAAGGAAGTATCGCTTCACTTTGTGCCCCAAAAAAATTAGTATACCATAAACCGATCAAACCCATTATCACTGGAATATTCTTTTCAAAAGAAGTGTTTTTGAAATGCTGATCACTATCATAAGCACCTGCCAATAATTCTTCAAAATTTTTATACCCGATAGTCAATGCAATTGATAAACCAATAGCACTCCATAGTGAATACCGGCCACCAACCCAATCCCAAAACCGGAACATATTTCTTTTATTGATCCCGAACTTCACTACTTCAGTTTCATTTGTGCTTAGTGCTGCAAAATGTTTGGCGATATGTTTTTCATCGATGGCATGTTCAAGAAACCATTCTCTTGCTGTAAAAGCATTCGTCATTGTTTCCTGTGTAGTGAATGTTTTTGACGCTACAAGGAAAAGTGTTCTTTCGGGTTTTATTTTCTTTAAGACCTCAGCGATATGTGTGCCATCAATATTTGATACAAAATATGTTTGAATATCTTCCAGCCAGTATGGCTTCAGCGCCTCTGTTACCATTAATGGGCCAAGGTCGCTTCCGCCAATACCAATATTGACAATATACTTTATCCTTTTCCCCGTATATCCTCTCCATCTTCCATCATGTACACGATTACAAAAATTTTTCATTTGCTTCAGTACTTTTCTTACTTCCGGCATCAGATCAATACCTTCCGCAAAAACGGGTTCTATTGAAAGATTCCTTAACGCTGTATGAAGAACAGCTCTTCCTTCTGTTTCATTTATTTTTTCTCCATTGAACATGGCCTCAATGCCGTCTTTTAACCTGCATTCACTCGCCAATTGAAGCAGTAATTGAATTGTTTTATCATTGATAATATTTTTGGAATGATCAAAAACAATATCACGATTGGAAATAGAAAATCTTGAAAACCGATCAGGATCTTGTTCAAATAACTCTCTCATATGAGCATTTTTCATTTCTGAAAAATGTTCCTGCAGGGATTTCCAGGCTGTTGTACTTGTTGGATTGATTTTAGGTAACATATTTTCTTATATCGCTTTTATTAT
>DASTZB010000146.1:0-9442 GCA_035764525.1 Chitinophagaceae bacterium
TTATTCCGGGATCAGGCTTGCACGAAAATTAAATATGCCGGTGAGCGAGCATACAATGGAAAACAACCAGGAACAAAGAGACTTTTATGATGCATTGTCTAAATATATCTCTCAATACGGAGATCGCCTTTCCGGGGAGGACAGATTGTTTTTTACAAATCTTCTGAATGCACGCAAGCCATCAAACAATGATGCATATGAAGCTTTAATTCAGCAAGCCACAAATATTTTAGAAACGGACGATCGACTAAAATCAACAAAAGACTATTTGCCTTTAACAGATTCAGAAAAAAATAAACTGGTTGCTATTCAGGAACCCAGGAATTTTTCTCCTTTGGAGGTTTTGAAGTATTTTGAAATTCTGCATGAGTTTCTTTGCATCCATAGCGTCTGGCCGCAACAGGAGGATATTGAAATTATGAAAGCCAATGGCGTTTCTATTTCTCATAATCCTGAATCTAACATGTATTTATCATCTGGCCTGGCTCCGATTCAGGATTATTTACGTGCAGGCTTAACAGTTTCACTTGGCACCGATGGTGCTGCCAGTAATGATGCAATCGATTTTTTTTCAGCGATGAAAGCCATGTGGAATATTGCAAAAATCCGGATCCTGGAAATACCCGCTTCCAGCGAGATGAATGAATGGACTGTTTTGCAGGCAGCAACCATCAATGGAGCTAAAGCATTAAAATTAGATGCTAATACAGGTTCATTAGGGGTGGGTAAAGAAGCGGACATCACATTGATTTCATTAGAAGAATTGGGAATGGCACCTGCCAGGACTGATAGTATAACAGGAAGGTTACTGATCTACAGTGCCTCACCTAAAAATATTAAGTATGTGCTTTCGGATGGTAGGGTAATTGTTGAAAATGGTAAGCTCAAAAAATATTCTGAACAAAAGCTTTCAAACGATCTAACCAGCATTGCAAAAAAAGTAGATCAAAGGATTGCAACGGGGAAATTGTGGAAGGATAATTACACTCTACGAACTTTTGCAGGTCCTTATTTGTATAAATATAGGTCCATTCGGATCAAAGATAGTGTCAACATAAATTTTTTTAACTTAACTAAGGATAAAGTAAAGTTGAGCATCATGTCTTCAGGACTGGTCTTTAGCGGGGGTTCGCCTTATGTAGTAAATAACGAGGTAAGCAGCAGGTTTCCAGAAGATCCATTAGCTAAGGCATTCAAAAGAGAAATATCGTTGGAAAATAAACAAGGTGTTCAAATACGAAAGTCTAAAAACAGTTGGGTTTATACAATTACGGTTGACGGACAAAGCACAAGTATTTCAAGCGACAGGGGCCAATTATTGATCCTATGTGAACCGATAAAAAAATAATAGTCAAAAAGACGCAGCCAATTTGAAGTTCTTTTTTTAAGACACAATTTGGCACACATTCTCTTAAATTGCTTTAAAGTCAGGTTTGATTGAATCGTTGCTAGTATAAACCATCTCAGGTCCATTTTTCTCCTGGTAATAGGCAAAGCATGTAGAAGAAATTTTTTTCCCTCTATGTTCAAAATCAAATTCAAAATGGTGTGTCTTTATAATGACTCTCAAAAAATTCTAATGTTTGCCACCCGAATCGTAATAGCGAACTCGTCTTTTGTCTCTGGGCTTGTGATACTTAACCATTTCACCTCTATAGTCACAGCGATCTTAAAAAAATAACGTGCAACTTTAACCAATCAAAGTCTGATTATCAGTAACCAACTGCTTTCAAAAATTCATGCTTCTTCCTTTTGGCCACATCCAATACCACCTTATTTGATAACACAACTTGCCCGCCATCACCGCGAATATATTTCTCTACGCAATTAATATTGATGATAAAGGAGTGATGGATACGAATAAAGGTATCCGAAGGCAATAGTTCTTCAAATTCTTTCAGATTGCGGCTGGCCGTTAATTTCGTTCCCCCTGTCAGATGGATTTGTGTGTAGTTAGCAGAAGCCTCTAAATAAATGATGTCTTCAACTTTTACAAATTGCACACCGTCTCTTTCAGGTATAGCAATACGTTTAAATTTCTTTTTTTCTACTTCAAGATTTTCGAGCAAAAGGTCGAGCCGCGGGTTGCCTTTTTGTACAATTTGTTTTTTTTCTAAAGCTTTATCAACGGCAACTTTCAGTTCCTCAACTTCCACTGGTTTCAATAAATAATCCAGTGCACTGTAACGTATGGCTTTAATAGCATATTGATCATAAGCCGTTACAAAAATCAGTTCAAAGTTCTTGTACTGCAATTGCTGCAACAGCACAAAGCCATTCATCAACGGCATTTCAATATCGAGAAAAACAAGATCGGGCTGCAGGGAATTAATAGCATTGATACCATCTTCAGGATTGTTGCAAAGCTGCAGCACTTCCACCTGCGGGCAATGTCGCTGCAGTTTTTCAGACAAAGCGCTGAGGCCGCTGCTTTCATCGTCTATCAATATGGCTTTGAGTTTTTTCATTGTTCAATAAGCATTCACTTTTATTTTCATTTCAATGTGGGTGCCCCTGGGCTCATTGTCTTCATAAAGATCACGAACAATAATATAATCCTCTCCATTGCCACCATTATGCAGCCCGAGGCGCTGTATGGTTATCTGCCACCCATACGACACATGCTCCGGCCGGTTTACGGCATTTATATCTTTAGACCTTATTCGACCTACGCCATTATCTGTAATATTGAAAACAATAAATTCATCCTGCAATGATGCATTTACGGTAAGCCTGCGATCATCGCTTCGCTTGTTCATCAGGCCATGATAAATTGCATTTTCAATAAAAGGCTGTACCAGCAAAGGCGGAATGCTGTAACCACCATTGAGCAATTCGTGTTCAGCATTTATATCAAACTGAAATTTGTCACCGCTACGAAATTTTTCCATATCAAGGTACAATTGCATTGCCGTAAAATCTTTGTCAAATGGTACTAACTTATTTTTAGAACTATCAAGCACCAGGCGAAGCAATCTTGCAAAACGACCAAGATAAGTAGTGGCTTTATCATGCTGACGTGTTTGTATGAGACTGTCAATTGCATTGAGCGAATTAAAAAGAAAATGCGGATTCATTTGTGCACGCAGCGCCATCATTTCTGTTTCAGCAAGCTGTTGTTTCATTTCCGCTTCATGTTTCACCAGTTTTATCCTGCGGCGCATCAACCATGCAACGACTGCAGCAAGCAGTAAAAAGACCAATGCAACAAACCAGGTTCTTCGCCACAGGGGTGGTAATATGGTAAAGTTTGCTGTTGCTGATTGTCCCCATTGACCGTTCCATCCCAACATTCTTACTTCAAAACGATAATGACCGGGACTCAGACTTGCAAAAGAAACGCTATGCAGGTTCTGCGGCGATGACCATGCTGTATCATCACTTCCGCCAAGCCGGTAACTATATAATACCTGCTTTTCATTTGTATATGTTGGTGATGTAAAATCAAAACGCAAACTGTTTTTACCATAAGCCAGTGTTGCAGGCATGGCTTCATTAACGTATGTCGAATCGCCAATGCTTACCCTGGTGATATAAACCGGCCAGGGTGTTTTATTTTCCATCTCGTTATCTTTCACCAGTGCCAACCCATCGTAAGTAATCAGCCACAAATTGCCATTGTCAGGTAATATCTGATAAATATTTCCGAAAAAATTATTGACACGGCTGAAATTAAAAACACGATACGTGCTATCTGTCTTCTTTACCAGCTTATCAAGACCATACGTATAACCCAACCATATATTGCCTCTTGCATCCCCTGCGATGGTCATAACCCAGTTGGAGCTAAGCCCTTTTTTTGTATTCCATTGTTCTGCTTTATAATTGCCTTTATTGTCCGGGCTTAAATGAAACAGCCCGTTGTATCTTGACCCTGCCCAAATATTTCCATTTTTATCTACGAACAGGGAACGTATGGATTCATTTGCCAGTAATGTTTCTTTTTTTACAATGCGAAACATCCCATTCCTGTTTTTATATTCAACTCTCACAACGCCATTAGCCCAGGTGCCCATCCATAGTGCGCCCTTTCTTTCGATGGCCATACAAGTAGTAAGGGTATTGGAAATCACACTGTCTGCATAAACTTTCCGGCCATCATAAATATATAAATGGTGATTGTCAGCCATAAAAAAGTTACCATCATCATCTTTCACGGCGTGGTTGATCATTTCGGGTTGACGAAGCAAAAAATTTTGCAGATCGCTGCTTTCGCGGGTGTTAGTTAATATAGGGAGGCCATCATCAGTTAATAAAACCGGCTGGCCCTGCAGATGTTTTTGAATTACATAAAGTTTATTCGTGGGCTTCTTTAAATCCGACCATTCCCCGGTTTCTTTATTGAAATATTGCCAGCCCTTCCTGGTGCCTGCTAAGAACTTATTTTCACTTTCTGCAAATATGAAACCGCCATTCATGGCTGTTAATTCATGCGGCCCATTAAATAGAGTAACAGTATTTTTTCCCTGCATTTTACAAAGACCCAGGCTGGTGCCGATCCACAGGTTATCTTCTCTGTCCTGGAAAAGATAGGTCGCATTATCCGAAAGTAATCCATTCTTCTTACCCCAGATTTTCACCTTATCATTTCTATCTAACTGTATAAGACCATAACCGCCGGGGAACCAGTTATTGCCTTCCTTATCTTCAAAAATCTGTTTGATATTTGCTCTATTAATGGACAAAGGGTTGAGGCTATGAAAGGATGCCGGTAACGGAACAACCCCATTCATTGAAAGCATAGCCAGCTGAGGAAAATGAGAAGCCCACAAGCGACCGCGGCTGTCTTTGAATACCCTGTTTTCGCCATAAAAGACCGGGGCTGTAAATTGTTTTACTAATCTCAAATCATTTGTAAACACCTGTATTGAGGAATCAGAACCCGCCAATAAAAGGCTGTCGTTAATTGTTGTCATGGAAAAATAACTTCCGTATGGAAAAGGCTGGGATGGTTTGTGCAGCTTTCCTTCATTAAATTCCTGTATACCCTGCCGATCCGTTACTGCCAGTATCTTACCGGTAGTTGTTTTATAAAACTTGTTAATGACAGCAACCGAAGGCATCACCTTACTAATTCTGTCCTGCTGCATTAGTGCTACACTTCCGTCGTTGCAGGCCATGTACATTCTTCCGTCTTTTAGTTCTATGATGTCATTCACTAAATTATGAGGGAGCCCATTTGCGGTGGTAAAATTGGTAAAGCGGTGCCCATCGTATTTACTGAGACCGTCAAAAGTACTGATCCATATAAAACCCCTGCTGTCCTGGAAAATTTTGGTTACATAATTAGACACCATTCCCTCATTCACGGTGTAGTAAGATAAATGCCATTGTTGTGCGGTGCAGTTAAACACCGTAATGCAAAGCCAAAACAAAATACATACACTCCCCCGTGAATACATAATTTAAAACTACACTATTATTCTATGCTGGTTAAACAGAGGTATACAGGTATATCTCTACTGAATCTTTCAGCGCTAAAATAAAAAATGGAAATATCGTCTTGTTTTTTTTAAAAAAAATATCCTACTAAGCTAACCCCGCTATTCTTACCTGAAAAACCTTAATGAATAAATGGGGTTGTTTTTTGATTAACTGGAAAACCAGGATTATTTTTTCTCCCACTTAATAAAAAAAAGACCCCGCCTGTTCACCAATGCTTTCCCTGCCTTCATGGAAAGAATAGTTTAGTGAAGATAAAAAGGAGTTGATAGCATTTATTAAATCATTGTAAAGACAATAAATATTACCTGCTATGAAAAAGACAATACTTGTTTTGCTCATTATTGTAAGCGCAATATGCTTTTGGAGTTTTATGGTTGCTCAATTTAAACCTGATATTCCAAAAGTATGGGATGAAGAAAAACTGGCAACATTAGAATTGCCAATCGCTGACAGCACTATAAAAGTGAAACATTTTCCGGTTGATCAATATTACAAATTACCGGAGAGGTCAATTTATAAAACATATCCGGTGTATATGGCCGGAAAAGAGCCTCCCGGTTATTATGATTGGTTAAAGCAGCAGGAACCTGAAATAATCTTTGATGCATCACAATTAAAAACAGAAGAGGATTGGGTAAAAGCCGGCGAACATGTTTTTGATATGCCTATTGGATTTACAACTGTTGATTCCACTTATGCAAATGATTTTATTATACGATCAAAGCTTTGGAAGGAAATGAGTTTTCCTGTTACCAAAGAAGGTATTGTTCCGGGTTTGTTATATGTGGTAAGAAAAAAAGGCGTGGTTGAGCTGGGAAATCTTGGCTGTGTGAATTGTCATACCCGATTGATGCCTGATGGTTCAATTTTAAAAGGTGCACAGGGAAATTTTCCTTTTGACTGGGATGGGTCTATCAATAATATTATTGACAAGCAATACAAAAAGTTTCCGGACTCAGTCCGGAATGTACCTGCCGCGTTTTTCAGACACTTATTATTTGCTGCACCATGGGTAAAGCATGAAAGCCAGCTCTATTCACAGTCGTTAGATGCGGATGCGTACATGAAAGAAACATTAGCCACTTATCCGGGACTTATATTCAGGCATGCAAGTGCTCTTGGGAACTATCCTACTTTAATTCCCGACCTCTACAATATCCAACAACGAAAATACCTGGACAGAACAGGACTACAACAGCATCGTGATATTGGAGACCTGATGCGCTATGCAGCATTAAACCAGGGTCTTGATTTTTATAACGACTACAATGGCTTTACCGCATTGCCGCTTCCGGAAGATCCGTCCAAAAGCAGGGTTGTCCGTTATAGCGATGAACAATTATATGCCCTGGCAAAATTTATTTATGCATTGAAACCTCCGGCTAATCCCAATCCGCCACCAGCTAAAGAAGTAGAAAGGGGACAGATTATTTTTCAAAGAGAAAAATGCGGCAACTGTCATACGCCGCCTTATTATTCAAGCGGCCAGCTTACGCCAGCATTGGGTTTTAAACCCTCGGATGATCTCCTGATGCAATATGATATTAAAGACATTTGTGTTGGTACCGATCCGGGACTTGCTTTGTACACAAGAAGAGGAACTGGTTTTTATAAAATTCCTTCTCTTATCGGTGCATGGAACCGCACTGGCTTTTTGCATAGCGGTTATGTAAAAACCCTGGAAGAGATGTTTGATAAGACCAGACTCAATGATAATTATATTCCTAAAGGATATAAACCCGCTCATTTAAAAACGATGGCAGTAAAGGGGCATTTGTTTGGTTTAAATTTAAATGAGCCGGATAAAAAAGCGTTGATTGCTTTTATAAGATCATTGTAGCAGCAAAAATGTTTTGATAAGTGAAAGCTCCAAATTAATACCTTGAGAAGAAAGAGTTTTAATGTACCTGGTAACAGATTATATGCAGATGAGCAAAGAAGGAAATCTAAACCTGACAGTTAAAATAAATAGCAATTAAAAATGAGAAGTGCGACAGAGAGGTCGATAAAGTAGCAATACTCAAATCACTTATCATGAAAAGATATTTAACGAAAGCCAATGCACTTATCGCAAACCACTGTTATGAAACAGGATTGTTTTTGCTGATTGGAGTGATTAGTGTTCTAAGCTATTTCGCATTTGTGCCGAACAAAATTATTTCTTCAAATACAACGCCTTCCTATTTAAAACAAACTAAAATTATCTCTTGTGCTCCGAATTCATTTTATAATGAACCTTTTGATCCTTCATTGGAAGAAGTGCAGATCAATGACAACCGAAAAGCAGCGGGAGAACTGCGTAATGGCATTTATTATATCCATCTTGAAATACGTGAAGGCAACTGGTATCCTGAATCAAAAGAAGGAAAGCCAATAAAAATAAAAGCTCTCGCTGAAGCTGGCAGACCATTGCAGGTACCCGGCCCGCTGATCCGTGTGCCTGAAGGCGTGGAGATAAACGCCACCATTACAAACAGAATCAACAATCTGCCGCAGGACCTATTTGGATTTTATACAAGACCCAAACCTTTTTTACCAGCTAATATATTTGACAGCATACACATTGAACCAGGCGAAACAAAAGTAGTCGCTTTTAATCCTGGTCCGGCAGGCACCTATATATATGGAGTACGTGACACGGCTGGAGAAAAAACTACCAAACCGGCCTATTTCCGGAATCAATCTTACGGCGCCCTGGTCGTTGATGCGAAAAATGAAGTTCCTGATCCAAAGGAACGCATCATGGTGATCGGGATGTGTGGGATAATGAAGGATGCAACCACCGAGATGTCAAATTTTGTTATCAATGGCCGCAGCTGGCCCTATACCGAAAGGTTACAATACCGACAGGGTGAGTTAGTAAAATGGAGGGTTATCAATATAAGCCGCATTCATCATCCTATGCACCTGCATGGTTTTCCTTTTACAGTAAAAAGTATGGGGAAAATAACCGGCGATTCCATTGTAGCAAAAGAAAACGAAAGACTGGTAGTAACGCAAACGTTAAGCACATTCAGTGCGATGCGAATTGAATGGATACCTGAAAAACCCGGCAACTGGTTATTTCATTGTCACCTGATGGATCATATTCTTCCCGTTACATTTTTGAGAAACCAGCAAACCATTGATCACGCCGCCCTGAATAGCAAAACACATGCGGAAAATGGAATGGGCGGCCTGATCATGGGCATTAACGTTCTCCCCAATAAAAAAATTATTGCCAAACAAACAAAGAGCAATGTTCCCGAGCGAAAGCTTAGCCTGGTTATTGGTGAAAAGGAAAATTATTTTGATAATAGTAATGGTAAGGGATTTCAATTGATAGAACAAGGAAAAGCAACAGCGAATGGTTTCAGTATTCCGGGGCCACCTCTTATAATTTATAAAGACCAGCCTGTTGCTATAAAGATCATTAACACATTAAAAGAGCCTACTACCATTCACTGGCATGGTTTGGAAATAGAAAGCTACTATGATGGTGTGGCAGGATGGGGCAACGCAGGCAAAAGACTTGCTCCAATGATTCAGCCCGGTGATTCATTTACTGTTCACTTCACGCCTCCACGTGCCGGCACTTTCATATATCATACGCATGCACATGATCTGCAATTGCTGCAGGGCATGTATGGACCGCTGATCGTTTTAAACCCGGGAGAGAAATATGATCCGCAAACCGATAAGATATTTTTGATAAGCGAGGGTGGACAGGGAGTGTTCCTTCCAAGAATTACAACAAGAGTCTATGCATTTGGCGAATCCACCAAATGGCTGCTAAATGGCACAGATAAACCTCCTGTCATGAATTTGAAAAAAGGACAACCTTACCGTTTCCGCTTCATCAATATCAGGGCCCAAACAGATTTTTCGAATGTTTCCCTCAATCAAAACGATCAACTGGTCAACTGGCGCCTGCTTGCAAAAGATGGAATAAGTCTGCCCGGAAATCAACAAGTAGTAGCGGCTGCACAGCTGAGAATAGATATTGGTGAAACTTATG
>DASTZB010000147.1:0-2550 GCA_035764525.1 Chitinophagaceae bacterium
CAGCATATGGAGGAAAGGCGACTGATGCATTTGATGTCGTGATTCCTTCTATACCAGGGTTTGGATTTTCAGGTAAGCCAACCGGCACGGGTTGGAATCCTGAACGCATTGCAAAAACATGGGATGTACTGATGAAGCGTATCGGGTATAATAAGTATGTATCCCAGGGTGGCGACTGGGGCGCTCTGATTGTAGAGTTAGAAGGTTTGCAGGAACCTGATGGATTACTTGCTATTCATACCAATATGCCGGGTGCCATTCCCGATGAAATAGACAAAGCAGCCTGGGCACAAGCACCAACTCCTGCAAGTCTTACTGATGAAGAAAAATACGCATATGAACGTGCAAAATTTTGTTACAGCCATGTAGCTTATGCTACTATGATGGGAAGCCGTCCACAATCACTAGCAGGGATAGCAGATTCGCCCGTTGGGCTTGCCGCATTCCTGCTCGATCACGATGCACTTAGCTATGAAATGATCAAACGTTCTTTTAATGGACAAAAAGAAGGATTGACCCGAGATGATGTGCTCGATAATGTTACGCTTTATTGGTTAACCGGCACAGCACTTTCTGCAGCTCGCATTTATTGGGAATATAAAGGTGGTTATTTTAATGTGAGGAATGTTAAGATACCTGTAGCAGTAAGCGCATTTCCGGATGAACTTTATCAATGTCCAAAGAGTTGGGCAGAAAAAGCGTATTCTAAACTTCTTTATTACAATAAGATTGAGAAAGGCGGACACTTTGCAGCATGGGAACAACCTGAAATATTTACCAGAGAAATGAGAGCAGCATTTAAATCACTTCGTTAAGCAGGTAGTCTGTATTAGGCGTACATCATGTATGTGCGCCTTTTTTTAAGTATCGCTAAACATTTATAGAAGAACAATGATAAAAAGAATTACCTATCGTTATCACCGCTTTTGGGGCATTATGTTTATAACGATAATCGGCACCGGCCTGCTTAGATGCGATTTCTTACAGCCATATCCCCAAAGATCAAAATCATCAACTATGTTATCAATAAATGATGAATTGTCTTCACTTAAAAATGCAAATGCCTGGATTAACTCCGAACCATTAACAGCAGCAGAGCTTAAAGGAAAAGTCGTATTGGTTCAGTTTTGTACATACACATGTATCAATTGGCTGCGTACGCTTCCTTATGTTCGTGCATGGGCTGAAAAATATAAGGATAAAGGTTTAGTTGTAATAGGAGTACATACTCCTGAATTTTCATTTGAAAAAAAAATTGATAATGTAGGCCGTGCTATAAAAGAGATGGAGATTGGCTATCCAATTGCGATCGACAACGATTATAAGATTTGGGAAGGTTTTAATAATCAATACTGGCCGGCTCTTTACCTAATAGATGTAAAAGGTAATATCAGGCATCATCAATTCGGTGAAGGTGGATATGAACAATCGGAAAAAATAATTCAGCAATTACTTAACGAGGCAGGCTCCAGAAATATTGATAGCGATCTTGTAACCGCCACTCCTAGTGGATTTGAAGTTCCTGCGGATTGGAGCAATTTGAAGTCATCAGAAAATTATCTCGGCTATAAACGAACAGAGAATTTTGCATCTCCCAACTTAACGCATGACAAACAACATGCTTACACGGCTCCCCTGCCATTAAATCTTAACCATTGGGCTCTGTCTGGTGATTGGACGGTGAAAGGACAATTAATTACACTAAATAAAGCTAATGGTAGAATTATATATTCTTTTCATGCACGTGATCTTCATTTAGTGATGGGCCCGTCGGTTGCCGGAAACAAAATTCGGTTTCGTGTATTAATTAATGGAAAGATTCCCGGAGATGCTCACGGCATTGACGTCGATGAGCAAGGAAACGGTACGGTAATTGATCAGCGGCTTTATCAACTGGTAAGGCAGCGAAAATCAATTTCTGATTGTGAATTTCAGATAGAATTTTTCGATCCTGGTGTAGAAGGGTTTTCGTTCACGTTTGGTTAGTCAAAATATAAAATAAATGTCAAAAAGCAGGATATAAATAAATAATGCCTTTAGCATACTCTGTTACTTTAATTATTCGAAACAAATGATTCGGTAACTATACTTGATCGTTGTGCTCTCTGATCATATACAAATGATATTTTTATTATAGTCCCATTATTATTTTCAATCGAAAAATCTCCATCAAGGTCTTCGCTCAATCCCTTCATCAAACTCATGCCCAGTGAACCGGTTTTATTAAAATTTGCAGTAATGCCAACTCCGTTGTCAGAAATGCAAAGCAAATAATTATCTGCCGTCGTGTTGAAAAGCGAGATGGAGACGATCCCCGCACGGTCATCTGGGAATGCATATTTTAATGAATTAGTAATGGCCTCATTTAATATCAAACCTAAAGGAACGGCCTGACTTACATCCATTTCAAGTGGCTCAAGAGCATATTCAAATCGAATGCGTTGCCCGATATTAAAACTGTCGGACAGGTAAGATACCAGTTCCCGTACATATACCGATATATCAATGGAAGAAACATTTTCTGAGCCGTATAATTTTTGATGAATTAGC
>DASTZB010000148.1:0-7847 GCA_035764525.1 Chitinophagaceae bacterium
CGATCTTCTTTCCCGATAAATGCTACCATTGGAATTCCAAATACAAGGGTAGGGTCGATCTGTGTTTCCCACCATACTGCTGTTCCGGTTCCTGCCACTGGCATACCGATCAGTTTTCCAACATTAAGAGATTTATAAGCGTAGGGAAATAAATATGCATCGGAATAATTGCTCTCACTCATCAACACTGTTGAAGGGTTGGACCAGCGACCTCTCGGTTCCCATGCACCCACTTTAACGCTTTGCGGCGCCATCTGCATATATTTCTTTCCATTTAGAAATGTTGAAAGCTCATCATGAAGATTACCTCCGCCATTGAAACGGGTATCAACGATCAATGCATCAGCAGTGATCGCTTTGCCCAGCACATCTTCAAATACTGTTCTGTAGCTGGCATCATTCATTCCCTGAACATGGATATAGGCGACCTTACCACCAGAAAGCTCTTCAACTTTTTTACGATTGTTCCTTACCCAGCGATCATACAACAAACCTTGTTCTTCCTGTTGAGTGATCGGTTTTGTTGTTTCATCCCATCTTGTTTTTGTTTCCGGATCATAAAGGCTTAGCAAAACATTTTTCCCTGATTTGCGGTTAAGCAATTTATTCCAGTCCATGTCTTCTTTGATGTCATCTCCGTCTATTTTTTCGATCACAACTCCATTTTTGATCTTTGTTTTTGCATTCATAAATGGACCGCCATCCAACACTTCCATCACTTTCACCCCGTCACCATCATAAGTTTCATCATAGAGTAAACCTAGGCTTGCAGTGGCATCACCGTTTTGTGCCTGTGGCGCATAGCGACCACCGGTGTGAGATGCATTCAGTTCACCCAAAAACTCACTGAGCAGTTCCTGGAAGTCATAATTATTATTTATATGGGGCAAAAATTTTGCATATTGTGTGTGATAGAAATCCCAATCTACACCCTGCATTTTCGGATCATAAAATTTTTTTCTTACTTGTCTCCAGGCATGATCGAAAATATATTCTCTTTCTGCCGTAGCCTGCAAGACCATTTCACCATTCACTGTTACCGGGGAGACCTTGCCATTTTCCGCTTCCACTTTCATGATCTTGCCATCACTCACAACAAACAAGCTCTTTCCGTCTTTTGAAAGATCCATTCCAGCCGGACCTCCATCAAGTTTCGCAACCAACTTTGTTTCTTTTGTCCTTGCATTTGTTGACCAGAGATCGTATCCTTTTTCCATTCTTGCAGCGAAATAAAGTTTCTCTCCATCGGGACTCAATACATAATCTGAAATATTTCCCGAGTTGATCGTGAGACGAAGTTTTCTCGTATCAAGACCCGCTAAATAAGGCTCCCAGCTTTTCGCCGGTGGCACAACTTTCTTAGTCGTATCTTTCTTTGCTTCTTCTTTTTCTTTATCCTCTTTTTCCTTCAATAATGTAAAATCATCCTTGCTCAATTTGTAACGATCATAAGTATCCTGGTCAAAGAACATAGCATATACATCTACTTCTCTTGCGCCCTGCAAGGCAAGAGGTTTTTTTCCATCACGATCTGTAACCCACAGCAAAGCCTTTCCACCCAGTGCCCACTGTGCACCACCATCAAAGAAACCGCTTTGCGTAAGATTTTTTCTTTCGCCGGTACCATCAGCTTTCATCAATGCTATCTCAGAATTTGTATAGCGGCCTTCCTGGGAACTGAAGGCGATCCATTTGCCATCCGGTGACCAGGTAAAATTCTGATCGCCGTCTGCGTAAGAAAAATTTACACCCGGCGGAACAATCGTCTTGCTTTTCTTTGTTGCGATGTTATATACCTTGACAATATTTCTTTCTTCGAGATAAGCGATCTCTTTCCCGTCCGGTGAAACGACCGGTTGAAATTCTTCTACATCAGTTGCGATCAATGGTTCTTCTTTCACAATGGTTGATGCATAGAAATAGGGTTCTTCTTTGCGATCAATATAAGCCCGGTAAATATCCCAGCTATTTCCTCTTTCGCTTGCATAATAAAGTGAACGACCATCAGGAGCAAATTCAACTGTTCTTTCCTGTTGTGGTGTGTTGGTAATACGTTTTGTAATTCCACCTTCAACAGATGTAACAAAAACTTCTCCTCTCACCACGAAGGCAATTTCTTTTCCGTTTGGCGATAATGCTGTTTGTGTGATACCTGTATTGATCGGAAGAATTTTGTCATCCTTTCCACGGATATCAGCGTTGATGGTGATATTTACTTTTTGAGCGGAGCCACCATCTTTCATAGTATAGATCTGGCCATCGTTGGTAAAGCAAAGAACACCATCATTGGAACGGGTAAGGAAGCGAACTGGATTATCTTTCATTTTCGTGACCTGCGACATATTATCCTGTGCACCAATCGTTGCTTTATAAATGTTTTGTGTTCCGCCCTTTTCACTTAAATAATAAAATGTATTTTCATCTCCACCCCAAACAGGATCCCGATCCTCACCCTCAAAGGCTGACACCTGGGTATATTCATCTTTCTTAATATCATAAACCCAGATATCTCTTGTCACGGCGGAAGTATGATGCTTACGATACGCATCTTCATAACCTTTCCTGTCCTGGAAAATAATCTTATCACCTTTAGCATTGAATTTTGCAAATTCAGAACCGGCAGATAAAAACATTACTGAACGGCCGCCGTCAACGGGCACTTCGTATAATTTCTGGAACAATGCCCGTTGGGGAAAACGGGCCGATGTGTAAATGTCATTCCTGTTCGTCCCGAACAAAACTTTTTTATTGTCTGGCGTAAAATCATACGGATAATCATTAGCAGAATGATAGGTTAATCGTTTTGCCTCACCACCGGAAGAAGGCATTATGAATATATCAAAATTTCCAAAACGATCCGATGCAAATGCCAGCCATTTACCATCATGACTCCATACCGGCATATAATCATAAGCTTCATGCAAGGTTAGTGGTATCGCATCGCCTCCACTGCTGGGTACTTTATAGATATCACCTTTATAACTAAAGACAATTGTTTTTCCATCGGGAGAAATGGAAGGATAACGCAACCACAAGGGATTAGTTTGCGCAGCAATTTGCATAGCTATACTTACAGCCATACAAAGCAAAAACATAATTTTTTTCATAAGCAAAAATTTTGAAGGGAGCTAAAGTTAACGACAAAAACAAACGATCGGTTACCGTCAGTAAAAAATTGACTTTCAGACAACCAATTTTATTTTTACCAGTTTCGCCTGGCTGCCTGATTTGGATGGATTGGAGGAATAAAGTAGTTTTATTTGGTCGCCTACAATGCAGCCAAGGCACTCGGGCTATGAACGGGTGATGTAGTAAAAAATTCAGACAGCACAATGAGAGTAAATTCTAAACCAGATGTAAATTTCGTCAATCAGCCGGCAAAAATGAAAATTAAGGGAATAAAATATAAGTTCACAGCAAAACCGTGGCAATATTCCGGACCGGGTGGCGGTTGGCATTTTGTTTCTCTTCCTGTTGAGCTAGCAAAAAAAATCAGGAATGCTCTCAAATCTGAAGAAGAAGCCTGGGGACGATTGAAAGCAACTGCAAAAATTGGCAATAGCGAATGGAGTACAGCAATATGGTTCGATACAAAAAGGAATACTTACTTACTTCCTCTAAAATCCGAAATCAGGAAAAAGGAAAATCTTTCTGGAGATAAAGTGGTAGAGACAGTTTTGTGGATTTAATTATTGGGTGAAGATTCAGGACGCTTTTGTGTCTGCTCAAGAGCTGGTAACATCATAATAACAATAAATTCTGAATAAGGTATAAGTTTCGCCAAACTGCCTGGTTTGGATGGACAGATGTACAAGGGTTTTTTATCTTGATCCCATATTTTTTGGAATTGTCACTTCTATAAATTGTAAAATGGTTTATAAGTCCAGGGTGAAAGGTTTACAGTTTCATTCCAAAGTACTTTTAAAAGAGCAATATTGTTATGTATTGTGTTCTTTTCAGCGCACAATATGTTTTCAATTTTTTGTTTCAGCTGTGCCGGTTTTATTGTTGAACTTTCTATACTTTCAATTGCCCTTTTGTCGCCAATAGGATATAGTTCATTAATGGCAAATAGCGCAGTCATTATATTTTTTACTGCCCTTGCCAGGCATCCCATGATATTATAAACATCTTGCTTCTTTGCAAAATGCTCAGCGTGCCAGATGGTAAATTCGGCAGACCATAGGGATTGTTGAATGACCGCTTGCTTTAGCTTTTCCGGATAATTCATAACTTCTGATTTCAACTTTTCAATTATTTTATCCGGATCATATAAGGGAATGCAACTTTTGCTTTCTGCTAAAAAGATGATGGATGAAAAACCATACGGGGGTTGTTGTTCAAAATGATTTTCCCATATTCCGTTCCTTGCTTTCTCAATTGTTGATGTTATTTGGTCAATGTTCTTGTAAAGGATATCCACTTTTCCGACAGAAGTATTTATCCATGCGCCTCCATTAACCCATGGCCCCCACTCGTAAAAACCAGTAACTACCGGATCGTCATTACCTGCATATTTCTTTGCAATTGATCTGATATTTTCAATAGCAAAGGGCTCTTTATCGAAATAATAGATTCCTATATCAAGATCGGATGTATCAGTAGCAGTTCCTGTCGCATAAGAGCCTCCTAAAACAATAGCTCTCACATTAGCAATATTTTTTAGATCGTTTGTAGCGTTGTCTAATATGTCCTGCTTATCATTTGGTAATATCATTTGAGTAAGATTTTCGGATGATTTTAATTCTGGTTGATTACCAGGGCGCTTGCACTCTAATTTATTGGTATTAGTTTATTCTTGAAATTTACGACTTCGATTGTAAAGCAATGAGGCATCGAAAATCCATCGCCTCTTTTCTTTTCATGGTTTTCAAATTGCTAAACTAAATTCCTGCATTCTGTTTGTATCCGGGATCCTATTCTTCGGCAGTTACAAATGTGTAAATGGAAAAATTCAGTGATGTGAAATGTGATCAGCCAGGGTTACAGAAGTCATTCTTTATGCACATCCAATTCGTTTATCTGATCTTTATAATCGGATGGAAGCAGGATGTTTTTCAGCAACCAATCCATCTTCATCAGCCTGCTTATTTTATACACCGGCACTACTGGAGTAAGCAAAGAAAAATCGCTAAACTGTAACAACTCTTTTACTCTATCAGGCACCACTAATTTTTGACCTTCTATCAATACTTTAAAGCGCATAGCACCAAGATGCTTTTTATATTGTTTAAAAAGATCGGCAGTGTAGTCACTCTTTTGCAGGTCTTCCATCATGTGCGCTTGCCTTACTGGTAGCCATTCGATATAAGTAAGTGGTAACTCTTTTAATCCCATCCTTGCGCCGACTCGATAAAAAACATTGAACACTTCTTCCTTTTCTTCATCGCTTAATTTTTTTTCGAGCAACTCGTAGGATGCAATAGAATAATGTATAAGCATAAACAGCACGTCCCGATAAGCCCAACCAGGTATTGCAGCACCGCGGTTTTGTTCTACAGCAGTATGTATTTCCCGTATGGTGTCAATTGCTTTATTGGCTTCATCCATTGAAGAAAAAACAATTCTTCTTGCATATCTGACTGTGGAGAATAATCGTCCTATGGGATCGGCCGGCAGCTTGCCGGTAAAGTAAAGCCAGTCGACGGCTTTATTCAGCGCAAATTCAGCAGCCGCACCGGCAAAAATAAAAAGCACCGTATCGCTTTTGCCCCAGATCTTTCTGACTACCGAATTTTTTTCAACAAAGTATTGCATAAGGTCAAATTACTTCCTACTAAGTTACGCATCATCAAGGCTTCTTAATTCCTGGTAGTGTTCATTTTCAAAGCCACCATCTTTTGTCGTTCTTCTATCGATTTTTTTAAATACCTTAAATATCTAAAACTATTCTCTCATGAAAAAGTTGAACTCACTTGCAGCAGGATTATTTTTCCTGCTTTTAGCAGTTGGCGCAAATGCACAATCCAAAACGGGTGCGGATTTTTTTGCAGGCAAATGGAAAGTGCTGGTGACCGGTACTCCTTACGGGGACCTGAAAAGAATTTATGTGCTTGAGAAAAACGAAAATACACTCACAGGAGTAGTGCAGGATTCTACTGGCAAAGAAATAACCAAATGTTCTAAGGTAGAAGTAAAAGACAACGAAGTGACACTGTATTACCAGGCAATGGGAAATGATATTAGTATTACACTGATAAAGAAAGATGACGATCATGTTACAGGATCTGTACTTGGCACATTTGACGCTAAAGGTGAAAGAATAAAGCAATGACGATGCGCAAACTGTTATCGAAGAAAATATTCAATGAATAACGATGCAAAATCGGAGACCATTAATTCTTTACTAAGACTTTTTTTGAATGGATGGGGTAATGGCACCGGGTAATACGTCATATAAAAAGGCCGGCTGAGATCCTGTGAATTAGCAAGGATAATAAAGGCCAGGTCTTTCTCCGGGATCTTTATCAGTAGTGTTGAATAACCATACCACCATCCTGTATGCCAAACAATTTTTAATCCTTTGTAATCTTTTACGAACCAACCCAATCCATATTGAATTATTTTACCTTTTGGTGTCACATAAGGAGTGAATATTTTTTCCCAGGTTTCGGGGTTTAAAAATTTTTTCTCATCAATGGCAATGGAGTATTTAGCCAGGTCGGCTACAGTGCTCATGATACCTGCCGCAGGGCCAAATCCATAATTCATTTTTATGGGAGCGATCCTTTTTCCCTGCCAGTTATATGGTTTCGCCACTTTTGCCATAAAAGAATCCCTACTATACCCTGTCAAATTAAAATTCACAGTGTCATCGGTACTCGGTACAGTGTTCGTCATGCGCAACGGAGTAATGATATTCTTCATCAATAATTCGCCAAAGCTTTCTCCTGAACCTTTTTCAATTACTTTACCCAGTTCTCCATACCACGCCCCATTGTACTTAAAACTATATCCAGGTTTAAAACCATTCAACCATTTTCCACTTGCAGTATGTGTTAGCAGGTGTTTTACTTTGATCCTGCTGTCACTTCCCCATCTTCCACCAAGGTTGATCCCATATTTTGATATCGGATCATCCAGGCTGATCTTGCCTTGCTCCACGAGTTGCATCAAAATGATAGCGCCAAATGTTTTGGTGATGGATGCAAGATGATACACTGTGTTCTCATCCGGCTTTATTTGTTTTTCTATATCAGCATAACCCAATCCTCCTCTCACTATAAGATTTTTTTCGTTAACAATTCCAATAGCAAGTGAAGGGATATGGTAATGATTACGCAATTCTTCCAGGTCTTTTTCAAAAGCTGCAATATTTTCTGTGCTCCATACATCATCAGCTGCAGAAACAGGCTTATCCGTTTGGGAAAGTTTTCTTATAGAAGTGCAGCTTATAGCGATGCAGGAGACAACAATGATCAGAATTTTATGCATAAGATAAGATTCGCGGTAATTATTTATGGGCGGTGCAGATCAAGCCCAGATTAATTTATCTGCAACAAAATACAACAAGAGTACAAAATCAGTAAAGGCGATGTTAATTTTTTATTCTGTGAGAAACCTGGCAATTGAAAATTGCCTTTCATACCATCGTTGAAAAAAAACTCTCCATTTTGTAGTAGCTTTAAGTATAAAGTGACTGAGATCTTGAAGAAGTTTGGGTTCATATTCATAATTCTTCTCTTTGCCTTCTCATCGAAAGCGCAACCGGCAGATTGTATCTTTAAGCCACCGCAGATCACCATACATTTCGGCACCGGCAATGTAAGTGATATAAATAGCGATTATCTTTCCAATTACCAGCGGGTTTCCCGTTCATGCCCTACTGATGGACATTATTCATTTGT
>DASTZB010000149.1:0-10439 GCA_035764525.1 Chitinophagaceae bacterium
TGCCGTTTTATCAAATGCTTCACCCGCTGCATCATCAATTGTTTCCCCGATCACTTTCATTTTAGTTGGTGATTCACATAAAACAATTTGTGTATGACCACCGCTTACAGTTAAACATAAAAAAGGGAATGAGGGTTTTGGGTCATCAATAAGATTTGCCAACACATGCGCCTGCATGTGATGAACAGCGATCAAAGGTTTATTTAAAGACAATGCCAATGATTTTGCAAATTGTGTTCCTATTAGAAGCGAACCGATCAAACCCGGCGATTGTGTGAATGCAATCGCATCAATATCGCTAATACCACACCCTGATTCTTTTATTGCTGCATCAACAACTGGGATAATATTCTGTATATGAGCACGACTTGCCAATTCAGGCACTACGCCACCATATTGTTCATGTATTTTTTGACCAGCGATAATGTTGGATAAAATTTTTCCATCACGACAGATAGCTGCGGATGTTTCATCACAACTACTTTCTATAGCGAGAATGTAAGACATGATTTGATAATTAGCCAATATGCCGATGTGCCGATTATTGTTTTGATGAAACAATGATCCGATTAATTATTTTTTGTATCGATTTTAGCTTTTCCATTAAAATATCTGTATCGGGGTAACCTTTTGAACTTTTGCAAATTAACAGCCAATACTCTGTTTCTTCAGCTTCTTTTGCTGCTATTTTAAACTTATGAATAAAATCAGGCTTACTCTCAGCATTTTGAGCTTCTCTGACACTTGCACCGATTGAAGTACCCGAACGAAGTAATTGTCTTGCGATGACATACTTTTTGTTTGTTTCCAATACTTCACAATATTTGACTATTTCAATTGCGAACTCAAGAGTCAAGTCAACAATCAGATTGCTTTTCGGTGATTCATTCATGACGAAACAGAAAAAATAAAAGTAGGGAATTTCAATCAGCACATTATCAAATCGGCATATCGGCTAATTATTTACTCCTTATAGCCACCACCGGATTCAGCCGCGCAGCAATTACAGCAGGTATAATGCCTGCAAGCACCCCCACGACAAAGCAAATACTGATTGCCACAACAAGATTGGAAGTAGAAATATATACGGGGAAGTTAAATGCGCCGGATAAGATCTTTGTAAGTCCTAATACAAGCAATAATCCAATTAGTCCGCCAATAAGACAAAGGAATGCTGCTTCAAGCAGGAATTCAATAAGTATGATATGGCTTTTAGCGCCGATTGCTTTTTTCAGCCCGATCTGGCTGGTGCGTTCCTTCACACTTACAAACATGATATTGGCAACGCCAAATAAACCAACGATAAGACTGATACCACCAATGATCATTCCCCCCATATTAATTCCGGAAAATGCCGCTTCGAAAGCTTTGCTCCATTCGTTCACATCATTCAAAGAAAAATTATCTTCCTGCGCAGGACTCAATTTATTAATGGCTCTCATAGCGCCTTTCAGATCATCCTTCAATACGGCAATCTTTAAATTATCGAGACCCTGCACAAGGATCAGCGGATCAGCATATCTCTCATCCATAATTGTACGGGCAAAACGATAAGGCATGATCACCGCTTTATCCAGTTGCCAGCCACCCAGCATTTGGTTGCCTTGCTTTTTAATAACACCCACAACGATCACTTTCTTTCCTTTTGTTGTAAGCATTTTACCGATTGCTCTTTCAGGGTTGATAAAAAGCTGTTCGGCTATCTCGTTGCCGATCACCGCGGCATTACTACCCTGTTGAAATTCTGCTGCAGATACATATCTCCCAAAATGGATATCTACGGGCTGTATATTATTGAAGTCCTCACTAAAGCCATAAAGGATGACATCTTTCAGCGTATTGTCTTCGAATTCGAGATCAGCGTTGCGATCTATCTTAAATGCAGCATACTTTGCACTAGGTGTTCTTTCCATGATTTGCTCAAGCTGGTCATATTTTGGCGATGGACGCTTAATAAATTTCCACCATGGATATTGACCATCGCCGCCAGAGCTATAATCCCATTTATCAAGATAGATGGTGTTAGTGCCAAATGATTTTATTTCGGCCTGGATATTATGCTCAAGACTTCCAAGAGTTGCCATTACACCAATAATGCAGAAGATGCCGATTGTAATACCAAACAGTGAAAGAAAAGTGCGGAGTTTATTCTTCCACAATTCCATGAGTGCCATTTTGAGGCTGCTAAAAACAATCTCTATTGTTCGGCCCATAAAGCAAATGTAGTTAGAACCGGGATTTTTTGGATTTTTTTTGATTAGTGGGAAATAGGGAGGATAGCTATTTGTTTACCAGCCTTAGTAACTCCGGTTGGCCTTCCCTTGCGACGCTCCGTTGAAGTTCAGTAATTCTATTTTGCAGGTGCTATTTGTCCCTGCAACTCATCAGCGACTGAAGCCCTTTTTCTCATTAGTTTGTGTTTCATCCATTCTTCTAGCTTATGATGCATGGGAACGAGTATAGATGCAATAGTTACAAGTATCAACAGCATTAGTACAGGATTATGATGTGTCCATTCTTCGATATAAGGATGCGCAAGCATCGCAATAAATTCAAACACCATCAGCAAGGCAACAATTGCAAGAAAACTAATTGCCTTTACATTCTTTTTGCTTCTGCTTAATAATAAAACGAAAAGAAAAAACGTAATTATAAAAACTCCGATAGCGATCATTTGCAGATTTTGCCGGCGTTCCTCTTTTTCTTTTTCTTTTTGTTCTGCTATATCCTGTTGTCTTAAAGTTTCTGCGAAACTCTGACTTTGAATGTCTTTTAATTTATCCTGACTATAAAGACTGTCGCGTAATGCAATGTTTAATTTTAAATACTTATAAGAACTGTCATATTTGCCTTTCTCCTTATAAAGATCAGAAAGTGTTGAATAAAGATAAATTCTTGGTGAAGGATCTGTTGTTTTGTGGGCATCCTCCAACGCTTGACCGGTATAATAAAGAGCTGAATCAAGCTGCCTTTTGCCTAGTAATAAATTAGCGATCGACACTTTAGTGTTCACCAACAAATCAAAACGTCCCGCCTTGCTGGCTTGTGGGATATTCATACGATAATAAGTAAATGCAAGATCAGTATCACCCAATTTTTCATAAATACTGGCAAGATTTCCCAAAGCAATTGAAATTCCCTGGTCTCCTTTTATTTGCAGCGAGATGTCGTAGCTACGTTGAGTATAAAGGAGAACAGAATCCAGTTGTTTTTTTCTTGAATAATAGTCAATGATATGGTTGACATACCCAATGAGATAAAAGAAGTCAATTGATTGCTTATCTTTAAAAAAACCAGAGAAAATAATATTCTTAAGATAATTAGCATATTTGATTACTTGTTCCGATTCCTCAGGCATGAATTCATAAGTCATCATCACATCTCTCATGCTCCAGTAAATATTCATGGTGTCATTTAATTCTTCAGCAAGTTTTAAGGTTTCAAGCGAAATTTTCAAAGCTTGAGGATAGCTGCCTGTACGATATAGCAATTCAGAAAGATCATGTCTTAATCGCCATTGCCCGGTGATAAAATTGATCTTCTTTGCTAATTGAAGCCCTTTTTGATAATACCGGTATGCAGAATCGATATTTGAATTAGGCAGATCGCCTATTTCTTTGAGGAGCCAAACCGCAGTGGTATCCTCTTTGCCGTTCAATAAATTTCTCAGGCTATCAATCTTTTTATCCTGGGCAACTAAAGAAAGCGAGAAATAGAAGACAAACAGATGGAAGAGAAGTGGCTTCATCAGAAAGATTTAGTAATTGAAAATAACAAAAGATAAATTAGAGGACAAACTTTTAAGTTTGTTGAATAGAATTGATAAAGTACAAGAGTGAGACGCAAGAAAAGCGAAATAGTAGTAATGAAGCTTGGCTCATAAAAATCCCCTCTCAAACCTTACCTTTGCGCCTCTTTATGAAATATCAAAACGAAATAAATAAACGCAGAACATTTGCGATCATCAGTCACCCGGATGCGGGTAAAACGACACTGACAGAAAAGCTATTGTTATTTGGCGGCGCTATACAGGTAGCTGGAGCGGTGAAGAGCAATAAGATCAAAAAATTTGCGACCAGCGATTTTATGGAAATCGAAAGACAACGTGGAATTTCGGTTGCTACGTCGGTGATGACCTTTGATTATAATGGTATTTTGATCAACCTACTTGATACTCCGGGTCACAAAGATTTTGCGGAAGACACTTATCGTACGCTGACGGCCGTCGACAGTGTTATTCTTGTAGTGGATAGTGTGAATGGTGTAGAAGAACAAACCCGCAAACTGATGGAAGTATGCCGGATGCGTGATACACCGGTAATTGTTTTTATCAATAAAATGGATCGTGATGGTAAGAACCGTTTTGATCTGCTGGAAGAAATTGAAAAAGAATTATCGATCCATTTACACCCGATGACATGGCCGATCAATAGCGGTAAGGAATTTAAAGGAGTCTATAATCTTCATGATAAAAGTTTGCGTTTGTTTACTGCTAACACAAAAGGAAGTGATGAAGACCTTTTTGCAGTGAAAGATCTGAATGATGCGATGGTAGATGATAAAATAGGAGAGAAGGATGCGGCTACTTTGCGGGAAGATGTGGACCTGGTGGATGGTGTGCATGGAGTATTAAATGTTGAAGATTATTTAGCAGCGAAAGTGGCACCTGTGTTTTTTGGCAGTGCCATCAACAATTTTGGTGTAAAGGAATTATTGGAAACCTTTGTACGCATTGCTCCATTACCACAATGTCGTCCAACATCGGCAAGAGTTGTTTGCCCTGATGAAGAAAAGCTGAGTGGATTTGTTTTTAAGATCCACGCTAACCTTGATCCGAAGCATAGAGACAGGATCGCATTTATGAGAGTTTGCAGCGGCAAGTTTGAGCGCAACAAATATTATCATCATGTTCGTTTAGATAAAGATGTTCGTTTCAGTAATCCTTATTCCTTTATGGCCCGTGAAAAAAGTATTGTAGAAGATGCTTATCCCGGTGATGTAGTGGGATTGTTTGATACAGGAAATTTTAAGATCGGTGACACATTGACTGAAGGAGAAAACTTTTATTTCACCGGCATCCCAACTTTTTCGCCAGAGATATTTAAAGAGGTTGTGAATAAAGACCCGATGAAAACAAAGCAACTGGAAAAAGGATTATTGCAGCTGACTGATGAGGGAGTTGCCCAGTTGTTTACCCAGCATGGCGGAAATAAAAAGATCATTGGTTGTGTCGGTGAACTTCAGTTCGAAGTAATTCAATATCGGTTGTTGCAGGAATATGGCGCATCTGTTCAGTTTAATACACTTCCATTTTATAAAGCATGCTGGATAACCAGTGAGGATCCAAAAAAATTGGAAGAGTTTACAAGATTTAAAGGAGCAAACACAGGGGTAGATAAAGACGGACATCTTGTCTACCTGGCACAAAGCGAATGGTTCCTGAATACAGAAAGAACCAATAACCCTGCAATTGAATTTCATTTTTCGAGCGAGGTGCATAAGAATTAAAAATTAATAATTTCTTGCAGATGGGCCATGTCATTTTTGAAACGGAACGATTAATTGTCAGGCAGTATGATTTTGCTACTGATGCGGAAAATTTCTTTTTGCTGAACAGTGATGAGGATGTGATGCGTTATATCCGTGCAACAAAATCCAGGAGTGAATGCGATGATTTTTTACAGAAAAACATCGAGTCGTATAAAACAAATCCATTGATAGGTCGCTGGGCTGCGAATGAAAAAGCTACCGGGAATTTTGTGGGTTCATTTGCGATCATTCCAATTGAGGGCTCGAATAATATACAATTAGGCTATGCATTCCTGAAAGAAAATTGGGGAAAAGGATTTGCGTCAGAACTAACCAAAGCTGGCCTTGATTATTACTTTAAGAATACAAGTGCCGATCATATTTACGCTATAGCTGAAAAAGCAAATACCGTTTCGCATAAAGTATTATTGAAAATGGATTTGTGCCAGATGGAACAAAGAAGGAAGATGATAAAGAATTATTGAAGTTTATTTACAGAAAGCCTGTTTAATATTTCGCTACAACTCCAGTATAATTATGAGGTGTTATTTTCTTCAATTCTTTTTTTACTGAATTGGCTACTTTCAAGTTATCAATAAAATGATGAATTGATTTTTTATCGATGTAAGCATTGCCTCTTGTTAATTCTTTTAATGCCTCGTAAGGATTCGCATAATTTTCTCGTCTTAAAATAGTTTGTACAGCTTCTGCAACAACCGCCCAGTTATCTTCCAGTTGTTGATGTATCATGCCATCATTAAGGATAAGTTTATCAAGCCCCTTCTCAACAGACTTGAATGCTATCAATGTATGGGCAAATGGAACGCCGATATTCCGCAACACCGTTGAATCTGTCAGATCTCTTTGTAATCTTGAAACAGGGAGCTTGGAGGATAAATGTTTGAAGATGGCGTTTGCCATTCCTAAATTCCCCTCGGCATTTTCAAAATCGATCGGGTTTACTTTATGCGGCATGGCGGATGAACCTACTTCATTTTTCTTTACTCTTTGTTTAAAATAATCCATAGAAACATATGTCCATATATCACGGCAGAAATCGATAAGGATATTATTGATCCTCTTCATGCAATCAAAATGCGCCGCGAGATTATCATAATGTTCGATCTGGGTGGTGTATTGCATGCGGGTTAGTCCTAATGTTTTTTCAACAAACTCGTTGCCGAGTTTTATCCAATCCATTTTAGGAAAGGCGACATGATGTGCATTGAAATTGCCGGTGGCTCCCCCAAATTTTGCGCTAAAAGGAATATTGATAAGCTGCTCCACCTGGTTTTCTATCCGTTCAGCAAACACCATGAACTCTTTTCCCAATCTCGTTGGCGAAGCCGGCTGGCCATGAGTATGTGCCAGCATTGGGATATCTTTCCATTCTTTTGCCAGCAATTTTAATTGCGTATTCAGATTTAACAATGATGGCAGGTATTCATATTCCACCGCATGCTTCCAAAAAAGAGGAATGGCTGTATTATTTATGTCTTGCGATGTTAATCCAAAATGTATCCATTCCTTCTCATCTTTGGCGCCGCTTTTTCCCAATATATTCTTTAAAAAATACTCTACGGCTTTTACATCATGATTAGTTGTGTATTCAATTTGTTTTATTTCCTGCGCATCTTCCGGCCCAAATTCTTCGGCTATTTTTCTAAGCTGCTTTTCGGATTTTCCTGACAGTTTGAAAAACTTTTTATCAGCAAGAAAAAGAAAATATTCAATCTCAATTAGGACACGATATTTTATCAAGGCATATTCAGAAAAATATTCATCCAGGTGCTGTACTTGTTTACGATAACGTCCGTCAATAGGAGAGATAGCTGATAAATTAGTTAGTTCCATACTAGTTACAGGTTTCTTGTTCCGTATTTCTTGCCAGCCCACCGAAACTTAAGCATAGGTGGGTTTCTTTTATCTTTGCTGCGCAAAAATAACTCAATTGGATAAGATAAAGGTTGGAATAGTAAGTTATCTCAATACAAGACCGTTAATTTATGGATTAAAGCTTGATCCTATTGCCTCACAAATTGAATTGATCGAGGATAACCCGGCACGATTAGCTGAAATGCTAAAGAATGAAGAGATCGATCTTGGCTTAATTCCAGTTGCCGCCATTCATGATCTGAAAGAATCACATTTGTCCGGCGATTATTGTATTGGCACCGAAGGTGAAGCAGCATCTGTTTGTTTATTTAGTGAAGTGCCATTAGAGCAAATAAAAAAAGTTTACCTGGATTATCAAAGCCGGACTTCGGTTGAACTATTGAAATGGATAATGCATGAATACTGGGGTATACATCCCGAAATAATAAATGCTACTGATGAGGATTACAGAAAGGAAATAAAAGGGACCACGGCAGGACTTGTTATCGGCGACCGGGCATTTGAACAACGTAAGCTTTCCACTTTTTTTTATGATCTCGGTGCAGAGTGGAAAAAAATTACTGGCCAGCCATTTGTTTTTGCGGCATGGATCAGTAATAAAAAGTTACCGGATGCATTTATAAAAACATTTAACGAAGCAAATGCATTGGGTTTAACTCATATTGATGAGATCGTGACCTCAAATTCTTTTGATCTATATGATCTGAAAAAATACTATACACTTCATTTGAATTATTTACTGGATGAAAGAAAGAAAAAAGCAATGGAGTATTTTTTACAGGTGATAGAAGATGACTCTTGAGTAATTTGATCAACATTAGCTGGCTTGCCCAATCTAAATCTTAGATCTTAAGCCACTCATTTGGTATTAGATCCTGTGTATCTTTTGGGCCTTTGTTAAACCAATTTTTTGGGGCAATTACAATTTTATCCGGGTTATTATTTAACCAGGCGCCCCACCAGCTAAAACTACTATTGGCGATAATATTGTGCTTGCATTGGCTCATCAGATAGAGATCCTCAATAGGAGAATTAGTTATTTTATTTGAAACATGTATTGCATTAGGGATTTGTAAGTTTTCTTTTACCCAATTGATATCGTCTGAAAATAAGTAGAAGATGGGATTTAAAACTTTTAAATTTACAATATCAACACTTTTTTGATAATGATCAACAGGTAAAATGCCGTGATATTCGGATGTAAGGGGGTCGCTTCGCATATCCCCTCGTCGTATATGCACAGCTACGCTTTGTTCATTATTTATTCTGTTGGCAAACTCATTTACATTGCTGGTCAATGAATATTTCAACTTATATTCTTGTTTTATTATTTCTTTAGCGGGTAAAAAATATTTTTCACTTTGAAAATACCCTTTGAGATAAACATTTTTCCCAAGCTTCAATACCTTTTCGTCAAAGTGAAATTCTTTTTCCCTGTAATAACTTCTTTTTTTAAGTGGGGAAAAATATTGAAAAGCTTTTTCAAAATTATGAGCCGGGAGCAGGTCATTGATCTCTTTTTTAGTTGCAAATTCAACATTCGTATGGAAGTTGGTTAAGGCAAAATCTCTGAGCTTGTATTCTTCAAATGCTGAAACATCCAGTTTCAAAACTGTATTATTGAGGCGTGCAAGTGTTTTTCCTGCAGCATACTGGAACATCTGGTTTCCCAATCCTCCTATGATTTGACTAATAATCATTCAAATACTTGTATGCTGTGAAAATAAAAAGAAAAAGCCTATTTAATAATAGGCTTTTTCTATAAATAGAAATAATATCTCAAGGACAAACGATGGCAGTTCTTACCAGGTTACCAGCATTATCAATGGTTATTCTCCAGCATTGACCATTTGGTGATTTCATAATGATACCACTTCCAATCTGTTCAATATTGACATCTCCGTTAAAAACATGAAGTCTTGATTTCGGAACATTTGATACAAAACCTAATGACCCGATAGCTATATTATTTGTTGTACGATTAATACTAATATTCCAGGCAGGAATTCCAGAAGAATTGAAAATTCCAAAAGTCCCCGGAGGAGCATCTGTGTTTGTACTTCCAGTTAATACCAATGAAAATTGTTGATTGAGATTATTAGATATTCCGATAGCGTTGTGCCAGGTGTCAGTGGTATGGAGGTCGAGTGCACCGTGTCCAGTGTTATCGGCATTTACAGCTTGAATAGTAAGTCCAATGTACTGCTGAGGTGTTGTACCGATACCTACATGCCCGGCATTATAATATATGCCGTTTGCATGTGGTAGCCATTGATTTGTTCCTGTATTTGTTATTGTGTTTCCGGTGATATTAATACCGGCCCCCGCCACTAAATTATGAGAGATAATATTGCCGGCTATATTTATGCCAGTACCTGCCTGGTAATTACCTGCTATTGTATTTCCATTTAACAAAACAGTATTATTTCCTGCCTGGTAGTTACCTGCTATTGTATTTCCAGATAGCAATATGGTATTATTTGCCGCCTGGTAATTACCTGCTATTGCATTTCCAGTTAACAAAATCGTATTATTTGCTGCCTGGTAATTGCCGGTAATTGTGTTTCCATTTGTAATGTTGATGGTATTATTTCCGGCAAGCAACCTGGTTTTTTCAGAATATAGGGCATAGGGCACACTCAATAACTGTGTAGTTCCCTGCAATTGATAATTCGAACCGCCTGCAGGTGCTATTTCCACTTTCAAAAATTTATCTGTTCCTGACGCCCAGTTAATGTTTGCAAAAGTGGAAGCGACAGGAATGCCTTTTCCGATCGCAAGAGTAAAAAGACCATAACTATTTGTAACTACTGTATGTGTTTCAGAATAAACGACAGCACCAGTAACACTGCCTTCAAGAATAGAAAATCTAACACCAATATTTTGAGTGGGAATGATCACACCATCTGCAGTTCTTGCCACAGCCTGGTAATTTAAACCTTGTGGCGTCTGTGCATTCATAAGAATGCATACAAATAGCATTGTGGTTAGGGTTAATAATTTTTTCATGTGGT
>DASTZB010000150.1:0-4607 GCA_035764525.1 Chitinophagaceae bacterium
GGATCCCATTTTAAAGGGTGAGCCGCCCAATAATTCAAATTTGCGTAATCAGGTTTGTTGTCTTCACTCTTAAATTGGTAAAGGTTTTTATAGGCGACATATTTATCGGAGCATGCGGAAAAAAGGAAAAAAATAGTGATCCCGATAGGAAAATACCGGATATTAGTTGGTTTAAAAAACCTCAGTTCTTGGTCTTTCATCATGCTAATAGCCCGACTATCAAAATCAGAATTTTTTTTAAGAAAAATGTTTAATAAGATAGAATCATGAAAATAAACTAATTAAGCCTAAAAATTGTATAAATAATCCACCGCAACCTTAAAAAAACGAGTACTATGTTTTGTATAGTACCAAACATCACCTTATCTTTGGTTTGACAAAGCAGAAAGGTGGCATGAAATCAAATCTCAAATACGTTGTTTTATCTATAGTGCTGGCAGGAATGTTTAAACTAACATTTGCCCAATCTGCAAAAGATTCTTTGTACAATGAGATTGCCCACATGGATAGCGTTGTGTTCAATGCCTTTAACACAAGAGATGTTGAGAAATTCAAATCACTATTTACTGAAGATCTGGAATTCTATCATGATAAAGGAGGCCTTACAAATTATGAACACACGATCAACTTCATGAAAGAAGTTGCAAAAACTAATAATGGATTAAGAAGGGACCTCGTAAAAGGAAGTCTTGAAGTTTACCCGATACCCGGTTATGGCGCCATGGAAATCGGGACACATACTTTTTGTCATTTGGAAAATGGGAAACAGGACTGCGGCACTTTTAAGTTTGTTCATATATGGCAAAAGAAAAATGGCGAATGGAAGATAACAAGAGTAGTGAGCTATGATCATTAATTGTTTTACGAACCTAAATATTAATAAGAAAAAGACGATTTATGAATATTGAAAACACACAGAGCCAGATGAGGAAGGGAATTTTGGAATTCTGTATACTTTCCATCATTCGTCGTGGTGAGGCTTATCCAAGTGATATTGTGGAGGAGATGAAAGCCGCCAAACTCCATATCTTAGAAGGAACTTTATATCCCTTGCTTACCAGGCTAAAAAATGCAGAGATGCTCACCTATCGTTGGGTCGAAAGTAATTCGGGACCTCCGCGCAAATATTTTTCCCTTACTGAAAAAGGAGAAGCATTTTATAAAGAGCTACAACAAACATGGCAAGAACTTGCCAATGGCGTAAATGCATTAACATCCAATCACCAACCAACCAACTTATAACTTCAACCACAAATTTTTTGCAATGAAAAAGATTATTAACATAAACCTGAGTGGCAGAGTAGTACCGATTGAAGATTCTGCCTACGAGAAATTACAGGAGTATATTGAAAGTCTTCGCCGATACTTTGCCAATGAAGAAGGTCGTGATGAGATCATCAATGATATCGAAAGTCGTATTGCAGAGTTAATGAGTGAAAAAGTTCGTAAAGGAGCCGATAGCATCACCGATGCTGATGTAAATGAAATTGCGAACTCAATGGGGCGTCCTGAAGATTTTGAAGGCGAAGAAATAAAAGAACAGTCATATGCGTCTACCGCATCTTCTGCAGGATCAAGTCAGCAATCAACACAATCGCAGGCTCCACCAAGAGCAAAACGTGGATTGTATAGGGATACAAGTGATAAATTCATAGGTGGTGTTTGTAGCGGTATTGCCGCGTACCTGAATGTTGATCCGGCAATCGTAAGGATATTATTTGCCATTATCACATTCGGTGGGTTTGGTTTAGGCTTTATGGCATATATCATTTTGTGGATCGTATTGCCCGCTAAAGATGTGGAAGGATACACGGGCAAAAGATTATTCCGTAATCCTGAAGGCAGAATGATTGGCGGTGTATGTAGCGGACTTGGCGCTTATTTTAATAAAAGTGCTGTAGGGATCAGGTTAATATTTCTTGCGCCGATATTGTTGAACATATTAATAAACATGTTCAATGGATTCGGTGGAAGAGGCAATTTTATCTTCTTTCCAAATATTGTCTTTGGTTCATTAACAAGCACATTTGTTATCGCTTATATAATTCTTTGGATCGTATTGCCAGAAGCAAAAAGTTCTTATGAAAAAATGGAAATGCGTGGGGAAAAAGTGGATGTTAATACAATTAAGCAAAATGTACAGGACAGAGCAAAGGAAATGGGTGAGGACATAAAATCTGCTGCGCAAAACTTTTCTACAAAAGCCAAAGAATTTTCACAAACATCAGGAAAAACATTTGCAACAGAAGTAAGACAAGTGGCCAAACCAATCGGCAGCGGCATTGGTCATGCAATAGGGGTGTTGTTTAAAGTTTTCTTTTTATTCATTGCGGGTGCTATTGCATTTGGATTGTTTGTTGCTCTGATGGCAATAATTTTTGGAGGTGTAGCATGGTGGCCAGTGAACGATTATTTATGGACAAACAGCTGGCAACCCGTATTTGCATGGGGCACATTGATCCTGTTTCTTGGTATCCCTTTAATCGGTTTTATTGTTTGGCTGATCAGAAGAATTATCGGTATAAGATCAAGAAGTAGCTATTTGGGCTGGATATTCGGTGGATTATGGGCTTTGGGTTGGGTATCTGTTATTATGCTTGTATCAACCGTTGTTAGAGAAACCCGCTATTTTGAAGATGCTGACCCGGTAACTATTCAGGTTACACAGCCTGCCAATAAAATGACGGTATTGGTTTCTCAACCAGTTCTCGAATTCACTGATAAAGCATGGTGGGTTGATACTGATTCAGAAGGATGGAATATCAATGAGGATTCATTAAAGCTTTCATTGGTTGATTTTACCGTAGAAAAAAGTAATGATGCAGACTATCATGTAATACTTATTAAAAAGAGCATGGGCAGATCGGCTACTGATGCAAAAACAAGAGCCGGGCAAATTCAGTATAGTATTTCAAGCAGAGACAGCATACTTGATATTGGAAACGGGTTTGCAATCAGCAAGAACAGTAAATACCGCGGGCAAATGATAGAATTAAAAATACAAGTGCCGGTTGGTAAAAAATTAAGATTTGATGAATCAATAACAGACAAGCTTAATCCTGTTGAGGTAAGAATGAGAGACAGGAGAAGCAGGCTTCGCCGCGCCAGGATCGATATTGATTACAATGATTGGTTTGAGTATAGAACAAATGTGGACTATGTGATGACAGATAAAGGAACTCTTGTTGATCCCAACAGGCCGACCGATACAACATCCTCTTCCAAAAACAGAACCGGCGATTATCGTTATGAAGACGCACAACCATCAACCGCAAACAGCCTGGAAGAACAAAGAAGAAAGGTGCAGGAAGAGCAACAGAAGTTAAAAGACATGGAGCAGGAAAAAAATAAAAAGCAAAAAGATTCAATTAGCGGTAACGGTAAAAAAGAAAGTCTGGATGATGAAGATGGTGATGACGATGTTGCAGGATCACCCATATTTTCTTTGGTTCAAATATTTAATTAAAGTCGGTTGAAGTTGGATCTCACGGCATAGCCGTGAGAAAAATCGAGCTCCGTTTTCCGGAGCTCTTTTATTTTCAGTAACGTTATCTTTGCCCACCATAAATAAGATCATGAAGAATACACCTTTTACAAACAAACACATTGCGCTTGGCGCTAAGATGGCGGAGTTTGCCGGTTATAACATGCCTATTTCTTATTCGGGGATAAATGATGAGCATGCTGCCGTAAGAAAAAATGCCGGTGTGTTTGATGTTAGCCATATGGGAGAATTTATTTTAAAAGGAGAAAATGCACTGGACCTCATTCAGCGTGTAACGTCCAATGATGCTTCAAAGCTTATAAATGGAAAAGCACAGTACAGTTGTTTGCCAAACGAGAATGCCGGTATTGTTGATGACTTACTTGTTTATTGTATTGAAGAAAATAAAGTGTACATGCTGGTGGTGAATGCAAGCAATATTGAAAAAGACTGGAACTGGATAAGCAAGCGCAACACAAAAGGAGTGGAGATGCATAACATTTCCGATAAGACATGTTTGCTTGCGATACAGGGCCCAAATGCTACAAAGATCTTACAGCCTTTGACTGAAATGGATATCCTGAATTTAAAGTACTACACTTTTGTAAAAGGCAAATTTGCCGGAGTTGATAATGTAGTAGTAAGCGCAACAGGTTATACTGGTGCAGGTGGTGTTGAAATTTATTTTGAAGATAAAGATGGAGCTGCTGAAAAAATATGGGATACCATTTTTGAAATCGGTGGACCACAAGGATTAAAACCAATTGGGCTTGGCGCAAGAGATACTTTGCGGCTTGAAATGGGATTTTGTCTTTATGGAAATGATATTGATGATACCACATCGCCGTTAGAGGCCGGTCTTGGATGGATCACCAAATTCACAAAAGAGTTTACAGCAAAAAGTATTTTAGAAAAGCAAAAAGCGGAAGGAGTGAAAAGAAAACTGGTTGGGTTTGAAATGATCGATAAAGGTATTCCCCGTCATAATTATGAACTAAAAGACGCTACCGGAAATAAGATCGGCTATGTGACATCGGGAACACAATCTCCTTCATTGCAAAAAGCGATTGGAATGGGATACGTAACATTGGAAAACGCAGCGATCGATTCGGATATTTTTGTT
>DASTZB010000151.1:0-4624 GCA_035764525.1 Chitinophagaceae bacterium
GCATCCAGGTCATCATACACATCATTAGTAATCTGTTCTATTGTTCCTTTATCGATTTTATAAACGAAAATATCTGTTTGCCCGCTTTTCACAGCGCTGAATATAAGTGTATTTGCATCCAGCATATATTTCATATCCTCCACCTGGCTGAACTGGGTAAGATTTGTTTTAGAGATCTTGACACGATTAACAAGATCATATACAAATAATTTTATTTTTCCTTCTTCCCAGTACAACACAGCAAGCCGGGAGCCTTTACCATCCCATGCCATTATCGGGTAGTTAGGATTTTTTTCATTTTCTCTTGCTCTTGCACCGAACTTCAGCAACACTTTACGGTTAACAAAATTCTCATTCAGCACCACATAATATTTTCCTTGTTTGAATTCAACCACCGCATAACTCATATTCCGCGGAACAGGATTTGCATTAAAACGGATGAAATCTTTTTTCTTGATAAATTCACTGACAGCCAATTGTCCTTTCGGTGCCACTCTTCTGCCACGAATATCTTTTAAATACTTCTGGCTTTCTTCCGTCATGAAATCTGTTAGCAGCGTTTTGAATTTTTTCTTTTTGGTAACACGGTTACACGCAGCATTCAGATTACGATAGATGCGGGCCAGGTAAAGCATATAAGTTGTTTTGCTTTTACCATATTTATCACCCACCCAACGCCAGAAAGAATGGCCGGCCAGCAAAGGTTTTTCATGGGCAAACTGGTAGAAGTTATTATAGCGACCACTTAATAAAGCAGACTTCAGATCATCATCTAATTGTGCACTCCAGTTTTCAGCCGCATAAGCAACATAGCCATCGGTAAGCCACTCCGGGAGATCAAGCAAAGCCTGGTTGGCTGCAAACTCACCCAGGTCATCACCAAACAAAACGTTATCGACAAGCACTTTTGCAATGCCTTGCCTTATTTGCCTCTTTAAATTCTCGTGATCGCCATCGAAGTACAAAACAATTTTGTTATTGACCAGTTTAGTAACACCACCTGTATTTTGCCAGTCGATGCCCAAACCGATATTGCTTTGCCGAAATTCATCAAAATTGTTATACACAACAATATTGGCGCGGCGCTGCAAACCATACTCAACAAATTCTTCAATACTTGTCAATTCTTGTTCGGCCACCTGCGCCACATACTTGCCAAGTGCTAATCCATCCTGGCTGAAATAGGTATTGAAATTCTCGGTCTGGTAAAACTTCCAGTTGAACTTCTGGTATTGCACCCGGTTCTTACCAAATTCCACCGTATTTACCTGTGCATTAGTTTTCAGGGAGAAGAAAACCACTGTATAAAGGATAAGTCTGAATTCTTTCTTCATAAGATCTGTCCTGTTTCGTCTGATAATTAAAAATCGGATTTAAATAATGTATAGTTGCTGCAATAGACTTATAGTTTTTGTTGGATGCCGGCAATTGAGCCCTGATCTGACTTCTGTTGCGACGCTCCGTTTAACTTTCCGTAATTCTAATCGGCTTTTTCGTAAGATATCAACCACCAGACGTGATATGAAAACTATTTCACTTCCGGCATCGTCCATTTCACGAAATTGCAGGTTCTAAAGTACGGAAAACCCTCCATGTTAAGCGTTAAGACATTTACATTTAATCCCGTCCAGGAAAATACCTACGTTTTGTATAACGAAGCAGGTCAGTGCTGCATTATTGATCCGGGTTGTTATTTTCAACAGGAGAGGGATGAGCTAAAGAACTTTATTGAGGAGACCGCTCTTCAACCAACGCTGCTGCTTAATACGCATTGCCACCTCGATCACGTATTTGGCAACAAATGGGCTGCCAAAATTTGGGATATCAAGCTTCATATACATGAAAAGGAAAAGGCCGTGCTGGATTTTGCGCCGCAAAGCGGGGAAATGTGGCAAATGCCTTTTGAAAATTATGATGGAGAACTAATTTATTTAAAAGAAGGAACAGCCATCAATCTGGGAAATGATGAATTAGAGATCCGGTTTACTCCCGGTCATTCACCCGGCAGCGTTTGTTTTTATCATGAGCCCGGTGGTTTTGTTATTGGTGGCGATGTTTTATTTAATGGGAGTATTGGGCGAACCGATCTGCCAGGCGGGGATTTCAAAACTTTATTTAACAGTATTCAAACCCAACTATTCACATTGCCGGATGAAACAAAAGTTTATTCCGGGCATGGACCTATGACAACAGTTGGGTTTGAGAAAATGAATAATCCGTTTGTGAAGTTGTATTGAGAAAAGCTTAGAAAAGTTTCCCTTGAGGATCAATCTTAGGAAATTTTGGATGAAATGTCCCTATTACAAGAAATGGATTAGGAGAAACCAAATGAAATGTTTGGGCTGTGCCAAGATAAAGATGTAGATCTTTAGTTTTAGCAAAATCATTGAAGTATTTATATTTTACATCAGCGCATGCCTCAGCTTCATTTCCCTCATGTCTTCGCAAACAATTCCAATATAATTGGCCTATTTCCCAATCCTCAATCATTAATGTAGCCTGTTTGGCATTATCATCTTTGAAAACATAAGAGAACTCATATGGCAATTTTCTAATTACTTCAGGTTTTTCGGTTTTAATTGAATCGAAAATACTGAGCTGCTGAAGTGTTGCTAATTTTTCTTTACTCCAATCTCTTTCACTGGGCTTAATTTTTACATCAATAATTTCAGCTGGTTTAAAAACTGCCAATGAAGTACAAACAGACCTGTCTTTTGCTTCTGCTATTAACTCAGTTAAATTGGTATATACTTTTTTAAGAACTAATTTTCTTCTTTCATCCCAACTGGCTCCATCTGGTTCTATTTCTTCAAGTATTTTAGTTTCTGTGTCGTGTGAAATGGGTCTATAGCTTTCGGGACGAAAATCGCTATTGTTCTTTATTAGGTCAATTTCAATCCATTGGTATTTTTTATATTGTTCAGCATAGGCTTTCTTTCTATATTGAATTGGATAAATTCTAATCCACGTGCCATCTTCTCTGAAACCAGCAGTACAAACTAATTCTTCATATTTAGTTGAGATTGTAGGGTAAGTTTTGACAGTGATGAGGACCTTCGTGACAGCCATTAGATATGTTTTAATTCATAATTCCATTCAGGGAGCTTGGTTATAGCTTCTGCTAAATGTTTTCGATGGCACATACAAATATTGGCTTCAAAGCAAGTTAACGCAATTCGGTTTCTACTTTTAAGTAAGTTTAATATTTCTTGTTGATAAGAAATTGTTTGGGACAAGTTATTCTTTTCATAATCAGCGAATAGTTTGTCGTAATCTGATTGAGTATTTAATTCTTGTCGAAATTCTGAACGAATACCTACTTGAGGGATATGTATGTATTCAATAAATAACTTTTCGCAATATTTTTTTAATTGATTTTTTGAAAAACCAAATTTCATACTTAATGGATTATTGCGAACGTCTACCAAGACTTTTACATCATTTTTAATTAGGCGATTGAAGTATTCCTCTAAAGAAATTCCTTCATACCCTATCGTATAGAGGGTTATTTCTTGAGAAAAGGGTTTAAAAGTTTTAACTTTTTCCAGTTCTTCGTTGGAAAGTAACTTTTTAGCAATTGATGATCTAACGGCTGTATATGGATAATGTATATAAGTATAACGTATTAAATCATCGGAAGAACTGTTGACAAAATTTCTATGAATAGATAAAATAATTTTTTTATCCGAATCC
Organism: Chitinophagaceae bacterium; assembly: GCA_035764525.1. Lineage (GTDB taxonomy): Bacteria > Bacteroidota > Bacteroidia > Chitinophagales > Chitinophagaceae > VBAS01. Next base: position 3,694 of record DASTZB010000151.1, read on the forward strand.
TTTAATTCGGACAAATAATTTTTATTGCCACCTTTATGAATTGATTTGTCGATTTCCTGCCTAACCATATTTTTTTTAATCATTGTCTCTAAATCGGCATTAAGAGAGAAAGAGTAACAGCCATACATGTATGGAACAAAATCATATTCTGGCTTTTGTTGTTGCTTTGAAATTATAAGTAAAAGTTTATAAAGATTTATTTGGGGCAATTTCCCGCCAAATACCTGTAATAAAGCCAATATCAATTTGCGTCTGTAAAACATAATGCGAAGTTACCCTTAAATAGCTTTTGGAATAAAGTATTTTCCAATAACCGGTAGTCTTTCCAACTCCTTTCTCTCAATCCGCGAAACAAAAAACGCAAACAATAATAAAAATAAAGTAGCAGTGCCAATGCTAAACCAAATATTATTGTAAAGCGTCAATAAACCGCGGTGGACTAAGTAGATCAGTACAACTAAGACAAGATAGGAGATGAGTTTTTTCTTTGCATAAGGCACGGGATAATATTTTTGCCCAAGCGCATAACTGATGATCATCATAAATAAATAACAAGAAAAAGTAGCTATAGCAGCGCCGAGATAATGAAGTTTGGGAATAAGAATGATATTTAAAACAACAGTGATAACCGCTCCAATAAAAGTGATCATAGCGCCGGTCATATTTTTATTTGTCAGTTTATACCAAATGCTCAGGTTATAATAAATGCCAAGGAAAATATTTCCAAGAGCAAGTATCGGTACAATATATATTCCTTCGCCCCATTCTTTTGATTTTCGTGTGATCACCCATTCCAGCACGTCCCGATAAAGCCCAATGAACAGAAACATAAAGCAACATGCGATCACAAAAAATTTCATCACTCTTGCATAAATGCGCTGTGGATTTTCCTCTGTTGAGCGATTAAAGAAAAAAGGTTCTGCCGCCATCC
>DASTZB010000152.1:0-20853 GCA_035764525.1 Chitinophagaceae bacterium
CCCGGGGTGCCCGACGAAAGTTGTCGAGCTGAGATAAAACCCGTCGAACCTGATCAGGGTAATGCCTGCGCAGGGAAGGTGCTAAACATCTTTCATTCCTGTTAACAGCATTCCCTCTCATTTTTAATCTTTTAAACTTAAGAAATGAAGAGGATTGCCAATTTAATTATCGCCGTCATTATCGGCAATACGGTATTTGGCCAAACTAAAGACAGTACAAAAAGAGACAGCTTTCTTTTGCTCGAACCTGTGGAGGTAAAAGCGACCAGGGCCGGAGAAAATTCGCCCTTTACAAAAACCAATTTGACAAAAAAGCAAATTGAGAAGCTTAACCTGGGACAGGACCTGCCATTTATTTTAAATCAAACGCCTTCGGTGGTTGTAAACTCCGATGCCGGTAACGGTGTTGGCTATACGGGGATTAGGATCCGCGGCTCTGATGCATCTAGGATCAACGTGACCCTCAATGGAGTTCCATTTAATGATGCCGAAAGCCAGGGAACTTTCTTTGTCGACCTTCCTGATTTTTCTTCTTCCGTTGGAAGCATACAAGTGCAAAGAGGTGTGGGCACTTCATCAAATGGTGCTGGTGCTTTTGGCGCTAGCATAAATATTAGCACCAATGAAGTTAACCTGAAACCTTATGCTGAGTTTAATAACAGCTATGGCTCATTCAACACATGGAAGAACACGATTAAGGTTGGAAGTGGTTTAGTAAGTGATCATTTTACAACTGATTTCCGTTTATCAAGGATTAGCAGTGATGGCTATATTGATAGAGCAAGCAGCGATTTGAGATCTTTTTATTTCTCACAAGCCTATATTGGTAAAAAAAGCTCATTTCGTTTCAACATGTTTTCAGGAAAAGAAAAAACTTACCAGGCATGGTATGGAGTGAGTGAAGCCGATCTGGAAACAAATCGTACCGTCAACTATGCCGGCACGGAAAGACCTGGTGAGCCTTATGATAATGAAACTGATAATTATAAACAGGATCATTATCAACTTTTCTATAACCAGGAATTGACAAGTCGTTTAAAATTTAATATCGGTTTGTTTTATATAAAAGGTAAAGGCTATTATGAACAATACAAAGCTGATCAAGCCTATGATGATTATGGTTTACCGAAGCCAATTTATGGAACAGATACGATCACAAATACAGATCTTGTAAGACAGCTTTGGCTTGACAATGATTTTTATGGAAATATCTTTTCTTTCCAATACAAAACCGTTAATTCACAATTCACGTTTGGCGGCGGATGGAACAGGTATGAAGGCAATCATTATGGTGATGTTGTCTGGGCGGAAAAAGGCCTGACATTACCCGCCAGGTGGTATGATCTCGATGCTGATAAAAATGATCTTACTATATATTTTAAGCAACAAACAAAAATCGGTTCATTGGTTTCAGTTTTTTATGATCTGCAATTTCGGAAGGTGAAATATAACCTATACGGGTTCAGAGATAATCCTGACCTCATTATTAAAAACAATTATAATTTCTTTAATCCCAAAGCCGGGTTAAGTTTTCAAAAAAATGAATGGTCGGGTTATCTTTCTTATAGTCGCGGACAAAAAGAACCGAATCGTGAAGATTTTGAAGCAGGAATAGATCAGCAACCGAATCCCGAAAAGCTTAATGATTTTGAATTAGAAATTGAAAAGAAAAATGATAAATACAATATTGGTATTACCGGTTATTATATGCATTACGAAGATCAATTAGTGCTTACCGGAAAAATTAATGACGTTGGCGCTTATACACGAACAAATATTCCAAAAAGCTATCGTGCCGGTGCGGAATTAGTTGCTTCTGCAAAAATTACCTCATGGTTAAATGCAGCTGGAAACTTTTCGATAAGCAAAAATAAAGTGATTGATTTTACAGAATACATTGATGATTATGATAACGGTGGACAGCAAACAAATAAATATTCAAAAACTGATATTGCTTTTTCACCAAATATGGTTGGTGGAGCTACGATAAATTTTATTCCCATAAAAAATGCTGAGTTAAGTTTAATAAGTAAATATGTTGGCAAACAATATTTAGACAACACCCAAAACGAAAGCCGAAAACTAAATGCTTATTACACACAAGATGCACGGCTCATTTATACTATCAGCAAAGGTTGTCTGAAAGAATTGAACATCATCTTACAGGCAAATAATGTTTTTGATAACCTCTACGAACCGAACGGTTATACTTTCAGTTATTATTATGGCGGAAGCTTAGCCACTGAAAACTATTATTTTCCAATGGCAGGAAGAAATTTTATGGTTGGAGTGAATGTGAAATTTTGATATTTCAAAAAAAAGGTCAGGCCTTAAGAGTCTGGCCTTTTAATGTGAGCTAATATTTTAAATTAACCTTTTATTCAGTCAAAATATTAAATGCTCATTATGCTCCAACCTTCTCCTGCCATGCAAGCATGCCACCCACTAGGTTTCTGGTGTTTTTGAATCCCATTGCATCTAAAAACATGCAGGCTTGTCCGCTACGGTTTCCGCTACGGCAATAAAGTATTACCTCTTTATCTTTCAGATCTTCTATTTCATCGATCTGCATAGATTGAATATTGCCCAATGGGAGCAGCACGCCACCGATATTAAATTCCGCATTCTCATGGGGCTCTCTTACATCTATGATGTTTAATTGTTCACCGGCATCAAGCCTCTTTTTCAGTTCTTCAACAGTTATGTTATCCATATGAAAAATTTTTATTGTTGTTCAGGTGGTTTTTGAAGTGTTGTATCAATTGCCGGTCTAATTATACTTAACCATACATCCATCGTTTGACCAGACCGGATCTTTATTCTTTTACCATCTTCACCCATGCGGGGCGGTTGCTGTTTATATATAAATGCACCTGCCGTATCTGTAACTTCCGGATCTGGCATTACTGAAAGAAAACTCAATCCGTTTGATTCCAGGAACTTTTTTGCTTCGCCAAATGTCATACCAACTAAGTTAGGTACGGTAAATTCGGCATCTCCTACTCCGTCGCTTAAAACAAGATCGATAGTACTCCCTTGTTGAATTTTTGTTCCCGGCGCAATTGGCGAACCTTTATATCTCTGTTCCTGCACAGTATTTCTGGCAAAGTCATGAACATAAGAGGTATCACCAACCCTTAATCCCATATTTTTTAATTGCAATTCAGCATTGCGAAAACTAAAATCTTTCAGGTTTGGCATTTCAACGGTTGGTGGCACCTGCCGATTGATGGTCAAATATACTGTTCGGCTGATCTTAACTGTTGCATCGCCATCCGGTACTTGTCGTAATACGGCTCCTTTTGCTGTTGTATCTATATAAATGGAATCCTGCACCTCTACATCGAAGCCACTATTATTTAGTATCTTTTGTGCTTCTTCAAAAGATTTACCCACTACATTCGGAACTGTCTTGTTTTTTCCGTGACGGGTTAACGGTCCCAGGAAGAGAGAGAGTAGAAATAATAACAATACCATTAGGATCAATCCTGCCAACAGGTTCATCCAAAGCGGTCTTTTCGTGATAAATTGAAACATTGGATTTATTTAAATTAGAAATCCTGACATAGCAATTGATAAGATTCTTATCTCAAGATTAGTGATTAAAACACTCTTCCACCAATTTTGTATAAAATTCTTTTAAACTCCATCCCATCGCTTTGACCTGTTGCGGCACTATGCTTGCATCACTTTGACCGGGTATTGTATTTATTTCAAGCATGTATGGATATCCACTGCTTTCTTCCAAAATAAAATCAATTCTTACAACACCCCTGCAATTAAATACAGCATAGATCTTTTTTGCAGCATCTCTTATTTTATCCGCAGCCACTTCGTCCAATTTGGCAGGAGTTACCTCAGTTGATGCTCCCTGGTATTTTGCTTCGTAGTCAAAAAAATCTTTCTTACTAATCACTTCCGTGATAGGCAGTGTGACGATATTTCCTTTTGTTTTAAATACACCGATCGTAAACTCTCTTCCTTTGATCATTTGCTCCACCAATACCTGGTCATCTTCCTTAAATGCTTTTTGAATTGCAGCTTCCAATTCTTTGGATTCGTGAACCTTACTCATGCCAATACTACTGCCACCATTATTTGGTTTTACAAATACAGGAAAAGATAAACCATCAATAATCTGTTGCAACTGTACAGGTGTATGCTTGAACAAATGAAAAGATCTTGAAACATGAATACCTGCCATTGCAGCTACTGCAACCGTGTATCTTTTATTAAATGTAATAGCGGAAGAAGCCGCATCACAGCTTGTATATGGGATTTTTAATGTATCAAAATAACCCTGCAATTTTCCATCCTCACCGGGTGTACCATGCATACCTATAAAAACTGCATCAAACTTTATTGTTCCGGCGCCTGTTTGTATAGTAAAATCGTTCTTATCGACCTCGTTTTTTTTTCCATCGGAGGGTTCATAAAACCAACCATGAGGATTAATGTCTATCTTATAAACATTGAACTTTTCCCTGTCAAGATGTTTATCAATAGTAGTAGCCGATTTATAGGATATTGCCGCTTCGCCGGAAAAACCTCCGGTCACAAGTGCGATGTTTTTTTTCATGCGTGGTTCCAGGTGATTTACAGACGCAAATATTGAAGAAAAATTGCTTTAATAAAAACTAAACAGCAGAAAAATGAATTTTATAACATCGTTTTAAGCGACCACATTAAATAATAAAGGTGAAGGACGTTCTCCCTTCACCTTTTTACAGCGGAACATATCACCCGCCTGATTTCGCAGCTCACTTGCCGCTTTTTTATTGTATTACTAAAGTTAATTGATTAAAAAGCACTTCCTATCAAATATGCTAAAATCTTTTCCACATTATCAGCACCTGCTTACAGATGCAACTTCTCTTTCTTAGCTAATAATTCATCAACTGTTTCTTTATACATGTCGTCTGGTACGCAGCAATCAACCGGGCAAACAGATGCACACTGAGGCTCTTCATGAAAACCCTGGCATTCGGTACACTTATTAGGAACTATATAATAAATGTCAGTAGCAATCGGGGCATTCTTCTGGTTTGCATCCATGGTAGTGCCATCCATTAGTGTGTAAGTGCCTTTTACCGTGGTGCCGTCAGAAAGAGCCCATTCCACACCGCCTTCATAAATTGCATTATTCGGGCATTCTGGTTCGCAGGCGCCGCAATTGATACATTCTTCTGTAATCTTAATAGCCATAAAAATTTTATTAACGGGTTGAGAATTACTTTTGTCCGACAAATATAGATTGCAGAAATGAATTTACAAATGAGAATTGATTTGGCGGCCCAACTGGGTGAATATATTTTGACCAATTCGGCAGAATGGCAGGAAGCAAAACAGAAGGCAAGTTTGACAAATGCCTGGTTTACTCCTGAATTTATTGATTTAGCTACAGGAAATATTGCCAAAAATTTTCTTGACAAACAAAAGCTGGAAACCTGGGCATTATCTTATGAAATTAAAAATGGCGAGCCGAAGAAGATTGGTATCGTAATGGCCGGCAACATTCCGTTGGTAGGATTCCATGACTTTCTTTGTGTTTTTGCATCGGGGCATAAATCCATTATTAAAGCTTCGTCAAAAGATGAAATACTGATCAAGCATCTTGTTCAGAAACTTATGGATTGGAATAAGGAATTAAATGCGCTGATGGTATTCCAGGAAATGTTGAAAGGCTGTGATGCATATATAGCAACAGGCAGCAACAATTCAGCAAGATATTTTGAATACTATTTTAAAAAATATCCGCATATTATTCGGCGAAACAGGACATCCGTTGCAGTTTTAGATGGCAATGAAACAATAGCTGAACTTGAAAAATTATCTGATGATGTGCATCTTTATTTTGGCATGGGCTGTCGCAATGTGACCAAGATATTTGTTCCAAAAGCATATGATTTCATTCCAATGCTTTCCGCTTTTAAAAAATATGACCATTTCAAAGACCATAATAAATACAAAAACAATTACGATTATAATTTGGCATTGCATATTCTGAATGGCAAGTTTTATATGGCAAATGAGTCAATAATTTTATTCGAAAATCCATCTATCTTCTCCCCCATCAGCCAACTGAATTACGAGTTTTACACAGATAAAAAAGTGGTAACGGAAAGCTTAAGAACACTTAACGACGTGCAATGTGCCGTTGGTCATGACTATATTCCTTTTGGGCAGGCACAATTACCATCCTTAACCGATCATGCCGACGGTATTGATACTATGAATTTTCTTACCAAACTGTGAATTTTTCGATTAGCATCAATCAATAATTGTTATTAATTTTAAGTATGGAAGTACGAAGACTCTGGTAAATTAATTGTTAAACTGACTGAAAGGTCATTTTTTCAGGAAACTACTTCGTTATTTTGTATAGGCATGTAATTTGAAATAGTAAAAAGAAAAAATAATTAACACCATGAAATTTAAACAAGTGATCTTAATTGTGGCGATCAGCAGTGGATCTGCGCTTGCCAGTGTATGGGGTTATTCAAAATTTGCGCATAAAGAGATTGTCGCTATTCAATCAGACTCAAAGGTGCCTGCCAATTATGCAGGATTTTTTGATGGTAATGCAGCGAATGCTCCAGTTAACATAGATTTCACACAAGCCGCAAGCACTTCAGTACAGGCGGTCGTTCACATTAAAACAAAAATAGCAGCTCAAAAAGTTAGCAATGATCTTCCCCGTAGTAATAACCGTAGTCGCGGTGGGATAGATGATTGGCTCGATCAATTTTTTGATTTTGGACCACAAATGATCCCGGAGCAAAGAGCTTCTGGTAGTGGCGTACTGATCAGTGATGATGGTTATATCGTTACCAACAATCACGTAGTTAGTGATCAGAATGGCGGTGTTGCCGGTGAAATAATGGTAACACTCCATAATAAGAAAACTTACAAAGCAAGACTTATCGGTAAAGACCCGAGCAGCGATATTGCAGTATTAAAAATAGACGGGACTGGTTTCCCTTATCTTGTCTATGGTAATTCTGACGATGTGAAACTCGGCCAATGGGTGCTTGCAATTGGATATCCATTAACCTTGGAAACAACTGTTACAGCAGGGATCATTAGTGCAAAAGGAAGAAGCATTGGTATTAATGAAAGACAAACAAGAGGCACCAATGTCTCCCCGGTAGAGTCATTCATACAAACTGATGCAGCAGTAAACCAGGGGAATAGTGGTGGTGCATTGGTAACAACAGATGGGAAATTAATAGGTATTAACTCAGCTATTTTAGCACCAAGTGGAACTTATGCAGGTTATTCATTTGCAATTCCAGTAAATATTGCAAAGAAAATAGTCAATGACATTGTGGAGTTTGGTGATGTGCAAAGAGGTTACATAGGTATCCAGTTTTCTGACCTGAATGAAGAACAAATGAAGCAACTTGGAATCAAAGAAAATGAAGGTGTATATGTTGCTGCAGTACCTACAGACGGCGGCGCTTACGCAGCTGGCATTAAAAAAGGCGATCTTATTACTAAAATAAATAACAACCCGGTATTAACCGGACTTGAAATGAGTGCACAACTTGCCGGCTTCAGACCAAATGATAAAGTACAAGTAAGTTATCTCCGTGCGGGTAAAGAATACAATACTTCTGTCACATTGAAAGGTAAGGTTAGCAGTGTAGAAGTGTCAACTGCCGCTGGTGATATTATCGGTGCAGACCTTGTCAACCTCGATTCAAAGAAAGCGGATGAATATGATGTGAATGGCGGCGTGGTTGTAAAGAAAATAAAAGCAGGTGGCAAATTAAGTGAGACAAAAATGGATGAAGGTTTTGTGATCACAAGTGTAAATGGCAGGTCGATCAAATCAATAGATGAGTTGAGCAAGATCCTTAATAGCGCAGTAGGTACTGTGAAATTAGAAGGATTTTATCCTGGATTCAGAGGAAGCTATACTTATCCTCTTGATCTGACTGATTAATATAATAAACAATAGAAATTCCAAACCGTCCCGATTTTTATCGGGGCGGTTTTTTTATTCTCAAAAAACCAGGCTATCGACGCACTTATGCTCAAATTTCTTTTATCATAAAATCAACGCTGATAAAAGGTCGGGGACGCCAAGGATTGTCAAAGTGAGTATATTTAGGTTATCTGATCATTACTATAAAATCCAACCACTTCTTATGACCTGTAGAAATTGTGGCAAGGAAAACGATAGCGAAAGCAATTTTTGTAAATATTGCGGTGATAATTTAAACTCAACCTCAGCAGATCCTCATCATACAATTTTTGACAGGACTTACCAGCCTCAACCAAGATCAAATATTGACCTTGGTTATTTAATTATAGCAATCCTAATAATGGTGAATGTTTTTATGTGGTTTTTTTGGAGTTTCATATTCGGCGGATCCAATATCAGTGATAATAAGCTGTTATACAAAACGATCAGGGTTCTTAGTACAACTCTGTCCATTGTACAATTTGCAGTGATGTTTATTTTCGCGAAACGCCATGTATATAAAATAATCATTGGTATTATAGCGGGTATCATTATCATTTACGATTTTTATTACTTGATACAAACACTAACAGATAGCCGTTATTGATTGAAACAACAAAATGTACTGCTTATGATAAATAAATTAAACTGGGAAACTGTGCCAACAGAAGTCGTAAATCCTTCAATGGCAAGAAAAATTATTTCAGGTGAAAAACTGATGATTGCCAAAATGAAATTCAAAGATGGTTTTGTGGTGCCGCTGCATCATCATGTACACGAGCAAGTGACTCAGGTGGTTTCGGGTCAAATGCGTTTCTGGTTTGGAGAAAATAAAGAACAAATTATGGACCTTTTTCCGGGCGATGTTGTTGTCATTCCATCAAACCTTCCACATGAAGCATTGATGATCGGTGATGTGGAAGAAATAGATACATGGGCTCCACCCCGCCAGGATTGGTTAGATAAGACAGATGACTATTTAAGAAAATAGAAAAATGGAACTAGGATTAAAAAATAAAATTGCATTTGTTGCTGCTTCCAGCCAGGGACTTGGAAAAGCGGTTGCACTTGAGTTAGCACAGGAGGGTGCCAAACTGATTATTAACGGACGCAACCAAGAGAATCTTGATAGCGCCGAACAAGAGATTGAAAAATTGAGTGGCGGAAAAGTGCTGGCTCTCGCCGGAGATCTATCAAACGATCATGAAAGAGAACAGATCATTAAAAGCTCTTTACAAACTTATGATCATATTGATATTTTAATTACCAACACAGGTGGCCCGCCTTCAGGAAAATTTGAAGATTTTAAACAGGAAGATTGGGACAAAACATATAAAACCCTGCTCGTAAGTGTTATTGGATTGATCAATGGTTTTTTGCCTGGAATGAAACAACAACAATGGGGACGGATCATTGCGATAACGTCACAAGCCGTAAAACAACCAGTGAATAATTTGGTGTTATCCAATTCAGTCAGGGCATCTGTTGCTGGTCTGATGAAAACACTTTCGAATGAATTAGGTGTTTATAATATTACTGTGAACAATGTAATGCCCGGTTATACAGAAACAGATAGATTAAAAAAATTACTGGAAAAAAATTCATCATTTGCTACTGCTAAAAATCAAATACCATTAGGACGTTTTGGAACACCGGAGGAATTTGCCGCGGCAGTTACATTTTTAGCGAGCGAACGGGCAGGCTATATAACAGGTGTTTCACTTGCTGTTGATGGTGGATGGATCAAAAATATGCTTTGAACTTTTTCAATCACTTACTGATACTGAATGTAGATAGGCTGCGGTTTTAACTTGAGAAGCTCCTGTGGAGTGAGCAGACGACCATTACCTTTTGTATCATTCTTATAAAAAAGCTTGAACCCTGTATACTCAACCGGCTCTTTATAAATAAACTGTTTGTAAGTATTGATCTTCTTCGCAGGGAATCCCCAACCATCCATGTGCATCACTATTTGCACTTCGGGCATTGTTTTAATGTTCTTATAGTTCTTTACCATTGCCTGCGTGAAGCGATGTACCACCAAAATCTTTGGCGGTAGATTATTTTCTTTTACAATTTTTTGTAAATATTCTGCAGCATAGTTTATATCCGCTGCATCAAAACTACCGATAACCGAACCCGGTTTTTCTCCTCCTTTCATTGAGAATTCGGGGTCAATTCCAAGATGAACATTCGGAAGTTTAAGATATTTTTCAAGCTGAGGAACTTCTTCCTCTAAGGTGCTTAAGGCAACTTGTATATCCAGGAAAACAATTGCATTGATCTTTTCCGCCATTTTCAACACTGAGTCAATTTGAGAAAAAGGCATGCGCAGTCTGTATTTATTTGCCTTACCAGGTGACATCTGTGCAGTCACGGCAATATAATGAAGCGCCGGTTGCACTTGCATCACTGTATCCGCTCCCTCCCAAGACCTTGCTTCTTCTTGCAATTTATCCAGCATTTCTTGTTTTGGTAACTCTCCTAAGATGCCCATATTCTTTGAGTACAGGTTACCATAAAAAGCAATGATCCTTTTATATGGCAGAATAGCACCCGGTAAAGGTTCAGACTCCGCGGCTTTCCATTTGCCCGATGAATCACCATTAATGATATGAGCCATTTTCTCTTTATAAGATAACGATGCCTCAACCGGCTTTGGGCTTATATCATTTTCATTTGTATCCAGCCTGGCCGGAACAACTGATGCACTAGCCGACGGATTTTTGAAATAAGGATAATAGGAAAAGATCAAAACTAAAAAGACAGTTGCAACAGCAACAAACAGAGATTTCTTAATTAGTGTATTTGAACTTACTGATGAAGGCGGTACGGTTTCCTGTTTCATAGAATAATGGGATTCCAAAAATTAAACCAATTCGTTTTGACTAATAGTAACGACAAAAGTATAAAAATATTGCCAACATCTTTACTATATATGGGGCATTTGTGCCACTCTATGCTACCACTTTGTTCACTTGGCCCTTTCTTCCAGCAGTTTCAGTACTTCATCCATTTTCAATTGAAGACGCATTACTTCTGACTGTGCTTTTAAGTTTACCTGGTATTCAATTTCGGATCGTATTCGATCATGTTCGGCAAGACCTCTTTGACTCGTAAGAACTAATATCGTAAACAAAAAAGAGCTAATAGTTAAGATAAATTCTAAAATTGAAAATGCCGGAGGGCTATCAGCAAAACTTACACTGTTATGATGTCTGAAATAAAGCCATGATTGCAGTCCCATCCAGGCAAAAAGAAAAATGATCGCAAATAGAAGAAAGCGACTACTGGATACAAAGCTAGCCGCCTTATCAACAACTCTTCGAAACGATGCCCGCTGCGGAATTGGCAAGTGATCTCCTCCTGCCAGGTGTTGCCGCATATTCATTGTGCTGCTGCGAAGCCGGTCGACCAGGACCGTCAATAACGTTTGTGAGAATTGCGGATGTTTATCAAGGAAGCTATAAAATGCAGCCTTCTCTATTGTAAGCAAAGTAGTTTCTCTTATCGTTCTTGCTGTAGCCGTATGAGGGCCACCATCGAGCAAAGACAATTCGCCGAAAAAAGCATTTTCGCTCAAAGTACTTAATACTACTTCCTTCCCGTCTTTATTGCTATAGCTTATGCGTACGAGTCCCTTTTCAATTACATAAAGTTTATCACCAGGTTCATCCATCCAGAAGATTACAGTATTAGGCGGATGATTTACTTTTTCCAATTGTGCCAATAACTCTTCCAATTCCTGTGGACTGAGTGTAGCAAACAAAGGAATTTCTCTTAGCATTGCCGGTGTCATAAAAAAAAATTAATAATTACCTTTAAAAAAGTACTTACTAAGATAGCATAAGCACCGCTCTTTGATGTTAACAGGAAGTCAATGAGGCCAAAGAATAGATTTTGTTTTTCTATCCATGATCACTTAGATATGTTTTTTGGAGTTATGTTTGCCAGCGGCAATGAAAAAGAAAATACCGAGCCTTCATTTAGCTTGCTTCGTACATGTATTTCACCATCATGTTCTTTTACGATCTCGGATGATATGTAAAGTCCCATACCAAGCCCGGGCATTGTTGATTCATGACCATTTGCCCTATAAAATCTTTCAAATATTAATTCTTCGTCAGACTTTACCATGCCTATTCCAAAATCGATCACCGAAACAATCGCAGTGTCTTTGTTTTTTTCAGCACGAATAATTATCTCTTTTCGATTCGGAGAATATTTTACTGCATTGTTGATTAAATTCATTAACACCTGTTCCAGGCGTTCTGCATTTCCACACACTATAATATCATCTTGTAATTCTTTTTTGATCTGGTGCAAAGGATAGATATAAGCGCTGTTCTCAATACAAAGATTTACCAGGTCGGTCAGATTTAATTCCTCTTTATTGAATTTAAGCTTACCAGCCTTTATTTTACTTGCATCCAATAATTCATCGATCAAATGATGTAGTTTATTTACTGAAGAGGTTGCTTTCGATACATAGATCTTCGCTGCGTCAGATAGATTTTCCTGGAACTCCATTAATTGAATATATCCTTTCAAACTGGTGAGTGGAGTTTTCAACTCATGGCTTGCTACGCTGATAAATTCATCCTTCTTCTCCAGCTCTTTTTTCTGATCATCTATATCAATGTTTGTTCCTATCCATGCAGTTATGTTCCCATGTTCATCTTTAAATGGTATTGCCTGTGAATAATGCCATCGGTATACTCCATCTGTCGTTCTTTTAAGCCGGAACTCGCCTTCATATTTTCTCTTCTCCTTTAAGGCTGTTTGCCATTCAGTAACATTTCTTTGCAGATCATCTGCATGTATAAGCTCACCTTGTTTTGTTTTTGATTCCTCAACATCAAAGCCTGTGTATTCAACCCATCGACGGTTAACATAATCAAGTTTTCCATCAATACCAGCTGTCCATATTATCACCGGTATATTATCGGCTAAAAATTTGAAATATTCACGACTAACCCGCAGGTCTTTTGTTCTTTCTTCAACAATATCTTCCAACTCTTCATTCATTTTGTAAGCAACTAACCGTGCCTCTTCCAATTGTTTATTTTTTAACTCTAATTGTTTTTCATTTTCTTTTTGCAGACTAAGATCGGTAAGAATAATACTAAGTGCACTACCCTCATCTAATTCCAATGAAGTAACAGACAATAAAAAAGGTATCAGCAGATTGTTCTGATTTTTTAATTTTATTTCTCCTTTGCTATCCGATTGCCATCCCTGCTTTGTTATTTTTTTGAAAACTTCCTTGTATTCTGCGGGGATAAAATTCATGATCGGTAACCCGATCACTTTTGTTAATGGCAAATTGATCATGTCTGCAAATTGTGAATTGCAATATAATATGATCCCATTGCTGTCAAGTGTTACGGCGCCTTCCTTCATTTTTTCTATGAAAACACGATAAGTGTGATCAGCGCTTTTCAATGTATACAATTGGGGGCCACCTTCCGTTTCCACAACCAATGCATCTATCTGCCCGGTACGGATAGCATGAATGGTTTCATTAGCCTCCTTAAGCTGGAGACTAAGTTCTTCCAGGTCTTCCAAAAGTTCCTCGTAAGTTTTTGTCTCTTTCATTTATTGATCTATGTTTGACAATCCAAAACTTTTAAGCACTCTTTCCAGGTTAGACATATCGCCTATCATTCTCTTTTCAGGTAAAGGATGCTTTTTTATAAGCAATGGCAATGCAATAATGTTTTCCTTTTTGGCAATTGATGGTTGCTGATGCACATCGATTATTTCCAGTTCATAATTGGCGTTAAAATATTCTTCGCATAGATTTCTTGTGTTCGCAATAGCCCGAAGTGAATTAGGAGAAGCCCCGGTTACATAAAGACGGAAGATATATGGATCATAATCGCTGCTTTTCCCATTACCATTTTTTGAATACTTACTCATTATATTAATTGTTTCACCGGGCGGATGTTCAATCCTACAAGAACTTTTTCTTCATTTGAAAGATCGCCGATTATTTTCCGAATAGGTTCGGGCACTTTTCGTACCAGAGTCGGAATGGCGAATATCTGGTCGCCTTCCGCTAATTGTGGATGTACCAACAAATCGACCACTTCAATTTTATATTGCCCCTTTAAATGGGTTTCGCAATATTTTTGAAGATTTTGTAAAGCAGTTACTGACTTGGGTGTTTTGCCTGCAACATATAGCCGCAGTTCCCATGTTTGTTGCTTTTTTGCCATGGTTTATTTCCCGATCTTTTGATTTGCTCGTTTTGGAATTCCATTTTCCTGTCTTCTGCGGGCTATTTCCGCTCTTTTCTGCTGATCCGTTAAAGCCTGGCCCTGTAGCTTCTGCAATTTTTGTTCCTCTCTTTCAGAACCAAGAAGGATTCCATTAGGTCCAAGGTAGATCTCAACCAAAGTCAAGCCTTGATTTGAAATGATAAACTCCCTTACCTGGTTAGAATGCTTCATGCCTCTTGATTTCATTATATAAATTACTTTGTTACGTTCCCCATTGGCTTCTATTTCTTTTACACTGATCCATGTATCTACCAGGGACGATACCCCTTCGTCCATTCTTTCGTCCATTACTTTCATTAATGCGGTTAGCATAACCGTTATACCTTCTCCCTGCAGAAAATCGATCAATCGAAGAAGCATTGAGTTTACTTCATTGATCAATCCCACAGAAACAAGGTTAGTAATGGGATCAAGAACTACTATCTTTGGCTTGAATTTCTTTACAATTCTATAAATGGATGAAAGATGCATTTCCAGTCCATGTAAAGCCGGACGGGCAGACTGAAACTGTAATAATCCTTTTTTGATATGTGGTTCAAGATTCAGCCCGATCGATTTCATGTTGCGAATAATCTGGGGAGGCGATTCCTCAAACGCAAAGAAGATGGCTTTTTCATTTCGCTTAGATGCCTCATTAACAAAATAAGCGGCGATACTTGTTTTCCCTGTACCCGCCATTCCTGAAACAAGGATACTGCTGCCACGATAAAACCCTTTTCCACCAAACATTTCATCAAGGGTTGGCATGCCTGTGCTGATTCTTTCTGAGGAAACTTTGCGATCAAGCTTTAAAGATGTTACAGGTAAAACAGAAATACCTTCTTCATCAATTAAAAAAGGAAATTCATTAGTGCCATGTGCCGAACCGCGATATTTCACAATGCGCAATCTTCTTGTTGATATTTGATTGATCACACGATGATCTAGCAAGATCACACAATCTGAAACATATTCTTCCAATCCATGCCTGGTAAGTTTGCCTTCCCCTTGTTCGCCGGTTACGATAGCGGTTACACCTTTTTCTTTTAGCCAAAGAAATAGTCGTCGAAGTTCAGCACGAAGTATTCCCTGGTTTGTTAATCCTGCAAATAAATTTTCGATCGTATCCAGCACCACTCTTTTTGCACCAATACTATCAATTGCAAGTTCTAATCGAATAAATAATCCATCAAGATCATACTCCCCTGTTTCTTCTATCTCGCTTCTTTCAATGCGCACATAATCAAGCCTGAGTTTTTTTTCTTTCTGCAATTTATCGAGGTCAAAACCCAGAGAAGCAACGTTCATGATCAACTCTTCTGTTTTTTCCTCAAATGTTACGAACACTCCGGGCTCATTGAATTTGGTAGCTCCGTTTACAAGAAACTCAATAGAAAAAAGAGTCTTACCACAGCCGGGTCCGCCACAGATAAGAGTGGGTCTGCCTTGTGGAATTCCCCCCATCGTTATCTCGTCCAGGCCACTAATTCCCGTTTTAGTTTTGGACAAAAACTTCATATATCAATCTTTAGTCTTTAGTAAAAGAAGTAAATGTATTTTTCTTCCATTGCATAAAAAAAATTCATTCGAAAAAATATTTCATGAAAAGACAATGTCCGAACTTGCTATTTGCATATTAATTGTAAGAACCCTGTACCAATGTCAAAAAAGTCAATTATGTGGCAATATTTCCACACTTTAAGATACGCTTAAATACTATGAATGAAATTAAAATAAGAAAAGCATCAATCGTTGACCTTGAACAACTCTTAGCCTTTGAGCAGGACCTTATAAAAACAGAACGACCTTTTGATCCAACAGTAAAACCTGATCCAGTTAATTATTATGATCTGAAAGCAATGTTGACCGATCCGCAAATTGAAATGATTGTTGCTGAAGTAAACAGTAAGGTCATTGCATCTGGTTATGCACGCATTGATAAGTCCAAACCATATTTAAAACATAGCCACCATGCATATTTAGGTTTTATGTACGTATTACCAGAATACAGGGGACAGGGAATCACTAAAAAAATTATGGATGTTTTAATAAATTGGGCAGCAGCACAAAATATTAATGAGTTCCGTTTGGACGTATATAATGAAAATGTTTCTGCTATTAAAGCTTATGAAAAGGTCGGTTTTTCAAAATACTTTTTGGAGATGCGGTTTAATTTGGAAGATGAGAAGATATAAAACATCATACTCATAAATGCTTGCAGATTGCTTCGGCCTTTTGAATTAAATACGTCAATCTATTTTAATTGACGGCCTCGTTATGACGCAATTCCTGATAGAGTTATGAGGTTTTGTGTAGCGAAAGAATTAACCAGGTCAGTTTCGCTGTTGCGAGACTTGCCAATAAAGTTGCAAAAATTATTTTGTCGGTTATGGCAAGTCGAAGCAAACTAAAACAAACAGAAGTAAATTAGTATAATGGTACAGCCACACGAAATGAAATTAAACTTGCCAATGAAATTATCTAACGAAGTTGTTTCTACAACCACGAAAGTTTGGAATATTCTTGCTGCAAGCAGAAATGGAAATTTGGAAGAGCTAAAATACCTGGTTAATGAGTGCCCCGAGTTGATCTTTGCACAATACAATTATACACCACCTATTCATTTTGCAGTTCGCGAAGGTCATGTTGACCTGGTAAAATATCTATTGGATAATGGGGCACATGATCCCAGTTATAAGATCTATCCATTCAATGATCAGTTGCAAACAATAGCGCAGGACAGAGATCATAGTGAAATAGTATTGTTGCTGGAGCAATATGCAAAAGACAAATCAAGACAGAAATATAAAGGCGACAATGGAGAAATTCTTTACAATAGAACTGAATTACAAGTGGAATTCCAGGAAGCCGTGAATAAAGGAAGTCTTAATAAAGCAGAAAAAATACTAAAAGAGCATCCTGAGTTAGCAAAAGATGAACCCTATTTCTGGGGTGAAGGAATTTTGCTTTTTGCTGCCAAAGAAAACAATCGAAAGATGATCGATCTTTTAATGAGCTATGGCGTAAGAGTTCCTGCAATTTTGAAATGGGCACAGTTTTATTATTTTGAAAGATTGGATGGCGCCGCTTATATGATGGAAAAAGGAATGAATCCAAATACAATGAGCTGGCATCATGTTACAATTTTGCATGACATGGCACAAAAAGGAAATATAAAAAAAGCAGAGTTGCTTATTAAGTACGGAGCAGATATAGATCCTGTGGACGAAGAATATCGATCTACACCGTTAGGAATGGCAGCAAGATGGGGTGAACTTGAAATGGTTCGCTATTTACTTGCCCAAGGTGCCGACATTAATAAGGCTGGCGCTTCCTGGGCAACACCACTTGCATGGGCAAAGAAAAAAGGACATGCTGAGATTGAAAAAATTCTGAGAGATGCCAGAGCGAAATAACTTTCGCCCGATTGTTTTTTGAATCCACCAGCAAGCATTGTTGAATGTTTAATTAACTTCGCTTTTTGATGAGCCCATTTCTGAATACCGCTTAAAGAGTATTTAAGTTTATTCAAAAGATATATTATGGCAGTATATGTAGTAAATGCGTACGACATCAATGACTTTGAAACATTCAAAGAATATCCGCCAAGGGTAGCACCGTTACTTGTAAAACACGGTGCAAAACTATTAGCTATGGACACTGAAGCAAAAGCATTGGAAGGGAAACCCAAAACCATGAATGCAATAGTTGAATTTCCTTCTGAGGAAGCTGCACATAAGTTTTATAATGACCCGGAATACCAATCTTTCATTCATTTGCGGCATAACTCCACTTCAAATTGTACAATGATTATATTGAAGCAATTTGAGAAAAAATAAAATAAAAAACTGAATGCAAACCCTCTACAATCAATAGCGATAATGAACTATAAACAAACTGATTTCTCAAAGTTTGGAGCGGATTGCTTTCCGGGGTTTCTTGGCATTGAAGTTTTGAACGTCTCAACCAATTTAGCCACTGCACAAATGGAAATTAAACAATCGCTTTTTGCTCCAAATGGATATTTACATGCAGGCAGCGTAATTAGTTTGGCAGATACAATTGCTGGTTATGGTTGTCTTTATAATTTGCCTCCGCTGGCAAAATCCTTTACAACTATCGAAATAAAATCAAATTTCTTAGGAGCAACCCGAACTGGTTTCATAATAGCGGAAGCGACTTTACAACATGGAGGACAAACGACACAGGTTTGGGATGTAATGGTTAAGAGTAAGGAGAATCAAAAAACAATGGCATTGTTTCGTTGCACTCAATTGATCTTGTATTCATAATTGCACAATGCCCAGCAGCCATATCTGCTTTTATCGCTCTACAAAATCCAGGTCTTTACCAAAAGTTTCTTTAGTGAATAACGCCGATATAAAACCAATTGTCATAATGATAATTCCTGTAACCCATGCAGCCGTAATATAATCTGCAAAAACTTTTCCGTTGCGTAAGAATTGAAATAAAATCAGGATCAGCGGAAGACAACCTCTTACTAGATTCGGAATGGAAATGGCCGCCGTGGCCCTGAGATTGGTACCAAATTGTTCTGCACTCATTGTGATATATAAAACTGAAATGCCTGAACCAAATCCAAGTCCCATACAGATCAGGTACATATTAAAAGCAGTGCCCCCACCCTTCAATGCAAAAAATAAAAAAATGAAAATGGAAGTGATCGTATAAAAGATCAACAATGTTTTTTTCCTGCTTTTAATATAGTTACTGAAAAACCCTGCACTCATATCTCCTACTGCCAATGCTGCATATTGAAGGACAAGGGCAGTTGGCTGATCAAAACCCGTAATGTCAAATTGCCTCGCAAATTCATCGGCAAAAGTGATCAGGACGCCGATGATATACCATACGGGTAATCCAATAAGAATGCTACGCAGGTAACGAAAGAAACGTTCCCGTTTATTCAGAAGCATTAAGAAGTTACCCATTTTTACATTCACCTGTTTCAAACTATCATACATGCGACTTTCCAGAACTCCTGCTCTTAAAAATAATAAGGTAAGGCCCATTCCTCCACCAATAAAATAACAAAGCCGCCAATCACCATTACTCAATTTGAAAACAAAATAAGCAGTAATAGTTCCCATAACACCGCTGGTTGCGATTAGCGCAGCAGCAATACCGCGTTTTTCTTTTGGAAGAAGTTCACTCGTCAATGTTATACTGGCGCCCAATTCTCCGGCAAGGCCAAGACCGGCAATAAACCTGATCCAAGTATACTGATCAACATTGGTGATAAATCCATTGGCGATAGTAGCCAATGAATACAATAGTATAGACCCAAACAAAACACTTTTTCTTCCTTTTTTATCGCCGAGTATTCCCCATGCGATACCACCAATCGTCAGGCCCAGCATTTGCCAGCTGATAATACGCTCTCCAATATTTTTCATGTCCTGTTTCTCTACACCAAGGTCAGTGAAGCTTTTTATTCTTACCATATTAAAAAGCAAGAGATCGTAGATGTCTACAAAAAAACCCAAAGCCCCTATAATAACAGGAAGCGAAAAAATGTTGTATTGTTTTGGTTGCAACCGGTGGCGATTAAAATGGGAAGATATTGAAAATGAAGATATATTTTTTGATGCCGGCTTTTGCAATTCTATTTAGTTTTCGTTGCACAGTTTACCCCGGGCAAAGCGAAGGGCACTCTTTTACGACCGGTAATTCTATTCAGTTTTTAAATCATAAATTAGAGGTAACTGTAGGCAATGAACAATTCCGATATTAAAGATCCATTGTTTCGTAAAGCAGTAGACGCTATTGATACAGGTAACCTGGATTCACTTAAAGATCTTTTAAATAAGAATCCATCTCTTATCAGCAAAAGAATTGATACTCCAACTGAAGGTTATTTTGCTAATCCTTATTTGATCTGGTTTGTAGCAGACAATCCGATTCGTAATGACAAGTTAGCGGCAAATATTATTGATATTACAGGAACACTTATTCAATATATTCAGCAGCATGCACCAGGAACTTTACAGGAACAAATTGATTATACATTAGGTCTTATTGCGACTGGTCGTATTCCCAGGGAATCGGGATTGCAAATAGAATTGATGGATCTGCTGATTGATGCAGGCGCAAAACCGGGGAACGGGATTGGCGCCTTGGCTCATGGGAATAAGGAAGCTGCAAAGCATTTAATTAAAAGAGGTGGTGAGCTAACATTAACAACTGCAATTGGTTTGGACCAGGTTGATGACTTGCTGCGACTTTTAAATAAAGCAACCACTACCGAAAAACAAATAGCATTGATAGCCTCTGCTTTTTTAGGAAGAGCAGACATGATAAAACTCCTGATCGAAGCGGGTGCAGATGTAAATGTTTATATAGATCGTGAAAGTGGATTTCATTCGCATGCCACTGCATTGCACCAGGCCGTATATAGTGGCTCAATAGAATCTGTCAAACTTCTTATAAATGGAGGGGCATACCTTAATGCAAAGGACCGTATTTATGATGGAACGCCGTTAGATTGGGCTAAGTACATGCAAAAGGAAGAAAAAGATAAAAGCAAAAGGAAAAAATTTGCAGAGATTCAAAATTATTTAATTAGTAAATTGGAAAAATAAAAAAAAATTCTTCGCTCCG
>DASTZB010000153.1:0-10464 GCA_035764525.1 Chitinophagaceae bacterium
ATAAATCGAATGTATCGCGGCCGTGATTTTGAGTTCATCAGCATTTGTCTTGATGATACTTCGAAACTTTTGAAAGCATTAAAGTTCCTTGACTCAAAACAGGCGTCGAACAAAAATTATTTATTTAATGCGAAAAATAAATATGCACTGATCGAAGTGGTAGATCCTAAATGGCAGGGAGCTTTGCCATATACATTAATTGTTGAGCCTGGAGGGAAAATTGTTTATGGCAAACAATACATCATTGACCCGGCCCAGATAAAAAAACTTATAGTAGAGCATCCCTTGATTGGGAGGTATTATTAGTTGCCATAAAAAACTAAAGCTGGTATCAAAAAATTAGCCCCGGTTCTTCTGACCGGGGTTTTTAATCTGTTCTGGTAGATGATTCTGGTTCAGCCCGAATATTCGCGGTGGCGAACTATACCTGCCGTAGCGGATACGGTATTTTCCAAGCAGGATTAACGGGATTGATAGGACCGGATTATAGGTTCGCATATCTAATTTAGATAAAAGATGTATGAGATACACTATAACTTATATACTATTTTTCCAGAATCGGAGAAATCCTATGCCGGTTTTGAGGCACCTGTATCTGTTCTTTTCTTGTACCTCCAGCGGAAATAATAGCAAAGGGGAATACCGGCAGCAGTCACCACGATGCCGAATACGGAATTCATCAACCGTGTTTTACCCTCTATATAGTTTTGAATATCATCAACCAACGTTATAATGAGATAGAATGCGTTGAATAAAATTATTATGATTGGCACCCATGGATAGCCCCAGACCCGATAAGGTCTTTCTTTACCAGGCATTTTTTTGCGGAGGATAAAAAGGCCGATCATCATCATCAAGTTAAATGCCCAGACAATGAAAATGTACATATCTGCCAGTATGAAAAAAGATCCGCTCAACACCATTACGATCATCAGGCCAAGATGAACAAGCAGCGCATTGCCGGGTGTTTGATATTTCGGGTGAACTTTTGCGGCCATCCGGAAAAACTGCCCATCCTGCGCCATGGCAAATGTCATACGAGGCGATGTAAAAACATTTGAAGCCGTAGTTCCTAATACGGAAAAGCTGATAAGAAAGGCGATCATTCCTCCTCCGATAACGCCGAATGCGATAGTAGCTGCATCAGATGCTACTAAAGACGAGCCTGCCATTTTATCAACAGGCAACACGTAGATCATAGCCGCATTGATAAGAAGATAAATGACGATGCATGCCGATAGTCCTATAAACAAACTCTTTGGAATATTCCGGC
Source organism: Chitinophagaceae bacterium (assembly GCA_035764525.1). Lineage (GTDB taxonomy): Bacteria > Bacteroidota > Bacteroidia > Chitinophagales > Chitinophagaceae > VBAS01. Next base: position 1,274 of record DASTZB010000153.1, read on the forward strand.
TGGGGTTTTTGATTTCACCAGCCATGTAAAGCATATTATTACATCCATCAAATGCCTGCAGTGCCCCATTACAAGCAGCAACCAATGCTGTGACAAGAGCAAAGCCGGCCGGTTTTATTATTTCAGATGCCTGGCTAAAATTTGAAAAAGATCCTTTGCCCGAAACAAACAAACCTCCTACCAATAAAACTATAGCCGCAACTTTAGCAGCGGAAAAGATATTCATGAGTATCCCACTGCTTTTTGTGCTGCGATAACTGACAAAGGTAAAAATGCATAGTATGATAACAGTGAGCATTTTTACCCCAAAATCATGTAAGGGAAGCAGATCACCGACCAATGGTATATGAAGGATAATAGATTGTTCGATTTCTGGTGTGAAGCGTGGAAGCTTAAAGAAAAATTCAAAATACTGGGCTGTGACAAAAGCAATGCCGGCCGAGCCAGCACAATTGATCACTGCAAATGCCGCCCAACCATACAGGTACGCCCAGAAATTGCCGTACATGTGTCGCATGAAAGCATAAGGACCGCCGGTATCGGGAAGCATGGCTGCAATTTCAGCTAATACCATTGTTGAAAACATTGTAAAAAGACCGGCAATGATCCAGACTGCGAAAATCAGAATCGGTGATCCAAGCAACGCCGCCATTTCAGCCGGACGCATAAAAATGCCTGAGCCGATTATGGTGGTAATAATAACAGCTGTTGCAGTAGATAGTCCGATGGTTCGCTTAAATGTTGGTGGCGCAGGCATGTAGTTAATTTAAAAAATCAACGGCATAAACAAGAAAGATAATAAAACAAATGAAAGTGAAGACAAGTATTAATAGATTCAACCTTTGACTAACTTTAACTAACCAAAAATTAGCAGATGAGAAATATTCTCTTTTTTATTGGTGTGCTTTCTTGTTCACTGGTAAATGGACAAAAGGAATCTTCATTATTCAACGGCAAGGACCTTACAGGCTGGACAATACATGGAACTGAAAAATGGTTTGTAGAAAATGGAGAATTGATCTGTGAAAGCGGACCAGACAAACAGTATGGGTATCTTTCTAGCAATAAGAATTATAAAAATTTTGAACTGACGCTTGAGTTCAAACAAGAGGCCAACGGCAATAGCGGCGTATTCTTTCGTTCATCAATAGAAGGAGTAAAGATCAGTGGGTGGCAATGCGAAGTAGCTCCTGTCAATCATCATACTGGCGGCATTTATGAATCGTATGGCCGCGGCTGGTTGATACAACCTGATTCTACTAAAGAAAAATATTTAAAGACAGGTCAATGGAATAAACTAAAGCTAAGAGTAGTTGGCGAAGAAGTAACCACCTGGCTCAATGGTCATCAAATGATCTATATTAAAAATGCAAAGATCGGTGCGGGCAATGGTTTTATTGCTTTGCAAATTCATGATGGTGGTGGGATTAAAGTGAGATGGAAGAAAATTAAGATTAAAGAGTTGAACTAGCATCCTCTTTAACTACACTAACTTTCACTTATGAAAAAGATCATTACGATCGCCTGTTTATCTTCATTTATTTTGTTTGCCAGCAATACAGTCAGGCATTTTAAAGAAGAGATCCCCAAAACATGGGATGAAGAAAAACTTTATTCGGGCCAGCTTCCATTAGCCAACACTTCTATAGTAGTAAAACCGGTTCCTGAGGAATATTATTACAAAATACCTGAACGGGTTATTTACAAAACATATCCAATGTATTTGCCCGGTCGTGAACCAAAAGGATACGTTGAATCGCTTCGCAGCCAGGAGCCTGAAATTATCTTTGATCCTTCTACGTTGAAAACAGAAGAAGATTGGATAAAAGCTGGTGAGACTATTTTTGACATGCCCACAGGTTTTATTCCTATTAATTCAGATTTCATAAACGCATTACCCTCTATTGCAAAAAACTGGAACAAGATCGGCACTCCGTCAACTAAAGAAGGTATCATCCCATTTTTAAGTATAGTTGTAAAAGAAAAAGGTGCAATTCAATTAGGCATTCTATCCTGCAGCATGTGCCACACTAAAGTAATGCCAGACGGTAGTTTATTAAAAGGTGCCCAGGGTAATTATCCTTTTGACAGAGATCTTCCAATTATTTTTTCTTACGATCCAGATGCAAATGGCCCGAATGATACAGTATCATCATTCACTAAAGAAATATTGTATTCACTTTTTGCCGCACCATGGATAAAAGAAAAAAACCAGGAGATATGGAACCAACCCGCCAGTAGTTATAAAAACACTATTATAAAAGATCTCCAGGCATCTATCCCGGGTGTTTTACACCGGCATGGAACTACCTATGGCTATCCGGTTAGCGTTCCAGATCTGTTTAATATCCGGCAAAGAAAATATTTTGATCGCACCGGGCTAATGCTTCATCGGGACATCGGTGACCTTATGCGTTATGCATCTTTAAACCAGGAAGCAGATTTTCTGAATGACTATGGAGGTTTTGTTCCTGTGCCAAGACCAGTACATCCTGAGTCAGGTGATACAATTACACGTTTTTCAGATCCACAGTTATTTGCACTGGCCAAATTTATTTACTCATTAAAGACGCCACAAAACCCAGCTCCAGCCGCGGCCGAATTAATTAAAAAAGGAGAAAAGATCTTTATACAAGAAGATTGCGTCAGTTGTCATATTCCTCCTTTTTATTCCAGTGGAAAACTTACGCCTGCCCTAGGTTTTACGCCACCAAAAGATCATTGGGGAAAATATGATATTTACGATGAATCACTGGGAACTGATCCGGGTCTTGCTTTATACACAAGAAGAGGAACGGGTTATTATAAAGTGCCTTCTTTGATCGGTGCCTGGAATCGTACTGGCTTTTTGCATAGCGGTTATCTTGCAACCCTTGAAGATATGTTTGATATACGCCGGTGGCAAAATGATTATGTGCCGACGGGCTACAAGCCAGCTTCAGTAAAAACAATGGCGGTACTGGGACATAAATATGGACTTGATCTGAATGAAGAAGACAAAAAAGCATTGATCGCTTTTATCAGGTCGCTTTGAGAAATTGTTAACGATACATCTCCTCCTTCATTGCCTTCACTCTCTCATCAACCAAATATTCATCAAATTCCATCAGGCGATCAATAATACCATTTGGTGTAAGTTCAATGACACGATTGGCAACAGTCTCCATAAATGTGTGGTCATGACTGGTGAGTAATACTATTCCTTTGAAATCTGTGCATTGTTCATTAAAGCTTTGAATGCTTTCCAGGTCAAGATGGTTGGTTGGCTGATCCAATAAAATAACATTTGGATTTTGCAACATCATACGGCTGATCATACAACGAACTTTCTCTCCACCACTTAATACATTTGTCTTTTTCAACACATCATCACCACTGAAAAGCATTTTACCCAAAAATCCTCTTAAGAAAGGTTCATCAACATCCTTCACATGATCGGGCACATATTGACGCAACCAATCCATCAGGTTCATCTCTTTTTCAAAGTATTGGCTGTTTTCCTGTGGTAAATACGCATGTGTAACAGTTGATCCCCAGGAATAAGAACCGCTATTGGCAATTGTCTCGCCGGTAATAATATTTAAAAAACTTGTCACTGCTAATGGGTCGCGGCTAAGCAATGCGATCTTATCACCTTTGTTTACGGTAAATGTTACATTCTTAAAAAGTGTACGACCATCAACAGATTTTTCTAATTTATCAACTTGTAATATCTGGTTGCCAACTTCACGTAACTGCTGAAAAATAATTCCCGGATATTTTCGATAACTCGGCTCTATTTCTTCGATCGTTAATTTCTCCAACGCTTTCTTTCTTGAAGTCGCCTGTTTACTCTTTGATGCATTGGCAGAGAATCGTGCAATGAAATCCAAAAGAGCTTGTCTTTTCTCTTCTGTTTTTTTGTTCTTATCACCGATCTGGCGAGCCATCAATTGTGATGATTCATACCAGAAAGTATAGTTGCCGGTAAATATTTTTATTTTCTGGCGATCAACATCCGCCACGTGTGTACATACGGCATCAAGGAAGTGACGGTCGTGGCTTACAATAAGAACGATGTTTTCGTAATCAGCTAAAAAGTTTTCTAACCAACTGATCGTTTCAATATCCAAACCATTGGTCGGCTCATCCAATAACAAAATATCAGGATTACCAAACAATGCCTGCGCAAGCAATACTCTAACCTTTAAGTTTGAAGGAATATCTTTCATCAATGATTGATGATATTCTTCATACACTCCTAGCTCGCTTAACAAAGTCGCCGCATCACTATCTGCAGTGTAACCGCCCATTTCACCAAACTCCCCTTCCAATTCTGCTGCTTTCATTCCATCTTCTTCGGTAAAATCTGCCAGTGCATAAATGCTTTCCCTTTCTGTCATCACGGACCACAGTTTGGTATGTCCCATCATTACTGTATTCAAAACTGTTTGCTCATCAAACTCAAACTGGTTTTGTTTTAATACAGCTAACCTTTCTCCTGGAGTTATTTCAACAGTTCCTTTATTCGCTTCTATTTCACCGCTTAATATCTTTAAAAAAGTACTCTTTCCGGCGCCGTTTGCTCCAATTACACCATAGCAATTCCCTTTAGTGAAATTGAGATTCACTTCTTCAAACAAAACTCTTTTTCCGTAGGCTAATTTGAGGTCTTTTACACTGATCATATTGCTTCAAAAATTGAAGCCGCAAAGGTAATGCAATCAAGTGTCTTTGGAGGGATGATTAAAGAGAAAATACAAACATTCATCTATTTAACACTCTATCCTTGCTTCCACCAATATCAAATAACTTGATCAATGCTAATCCTGCAATAAAACCACCAATATGTGCAGCATAAGCAACACCACCGCCGCCTTGCTCACCGCCAAGTACTCCCATCTGACTAATGACCTGAAAAACTATCCAGATACCAAGTACTACGAATGCCGGCACCTGACTGACACCACGACCCATTATTACACGAACTCTGCGGGATGGGAACAATAACAGGTAGCCTCCCAAAACTCCGGAGATCGCCCCGGATGCACCCAGGCTTGGAGTTAAAGAATCAGCACCCGCCAGAAAAACGTGACTTAATGAGGCGATGATTCCACAAACAAGATAGAAGATGAGATAACGCAAATGACCAATACGGTTCTCGATATTATCCCCAAAAACCCATAGGAACAACATATTTCCTAAAAGATGGGCCCAACCGCCATGCATAAACATAGATGTAATAAGAGTGAAATAAACCGGGACAGGTGTGGGCTCCAATACACCTGAAGCAATATCTTTTCCAGTAAGAATTTCCGCAGGCACCGTTGAAAAAGCATAAGTAAATTTTTCATTGCCGCCCATTCCTTGCAAAAAAACAAATACAAGAATATTTACCGCGATCAATAAATAATTGATCATAGGGGCAAAACGCCGGTCGGAATCATCGTCTCCAATTGGAAGCATAGTAAAACATTTATATACGACATACAAAGATTGGGCCTTTTAAAAACTGCTAAAGAGTCAAATGCTGTAAACCCTCTGTCTCAAAAACAAAAATCCCGCTTTTTCGAGCGGGATAATTTTCTAAAGAATTGCATAAGGATGATCAAACCAATCATCATCATCTTTTCTCCATCTGTTCATCCATTCTCTGCATTTTGCGATTGCATTTTTCAAACGATCGAATGATACTAGTCTTTTCATAGTTGTCCATTTGAAGGTTAAAAAATGGATTTCATAAAAAGCCCCACCGACAAACTAATGAAGATGGGGCTGTATTTTTGTCGGTCTTTCTACTTCAGACTTTTTAGTAACCCATTCCGCCCATATCAGGAGCGCCATGTGCATGAGGAGCTTCTTCTTTCTTAGGTTTGTCAGCAATTACACACTCAGTAGTGAGTAACATGCCGGCAATTGAAGCTGCATTTTCCAAAGCAACACGGGTAACTTTAGTTGGATCAATAACTCCGGCAGCGATCAATTTCTCATATTGTTCAGTCCTTGCATTAAAACCAAAGTCACCTTTTCCTTCTTTCACTTTTTGAACAACAATTGAACCTTCAATACCTGTGTTCTCTACAATTTGACGAAGCGGTTCTTCCAACGCTCTTTTCACGATAGCAATACCAGTTCCTTCATCTTCATTGCTGCCTTTCATTTTGTCAATTGCTTCGATAGCACGGATAAAAGCTACGCCACCACCTGGAACAATGCCTTCTTCGATAGCTGCTCTTGTAGCATGAAGTGCATCATCTACACGATCCTTCTTTTCTTTCATCTCCATTTCAGTTGCAGCACCAACTTGCAATACAGCAACACCACCGCTAAGTTTAGCAAGACGTTCCTGTAGTTTTTCTTTATCATAATCAGAAGTAGTCACTTCTATTTGTGCTTTGATTTGATTGATGCGGGCAACGATGTCAGCTTTCTTTCCTTTTCCATCAACGATCGTTGTGTTATCCTTGTCAATTACCACCCTGTCTGCCTTACCGAGGTAAGAAAGATCAGCATTCTCCAATTTATAACCTTGTTCTTCGCTAATTACAAGACCTGCTGTAAGAATGGCAATGTCTTGCAACATTTCTTTTCTGCGATCGCCAAAACCTGGAGCTTTAACTGCAGCTACTTTTAATGTGCCGCGAAGTTTGTTTACAACCAATGTTGCCAATGCTTCACCTTCGAGGTCTTCAGAAATGATCAATAACGGAGCGCCTTGCTGAGCCACTTTCTCCAGGATATGAAGAATGTCTTTCATATTGCTCACCTTTTTATCATAGATCATGATATAAGGGTTCTCCAGCTCAGCTTCCATTTTCTCACTGTTCGTAACGAAATATGGAGATATGTAACCACGATCGAATTGCATACCTTCTACTACTTCAACAGTAGTTTCGATACCACGAGCTTCTTCAACAGTGATCACACCGTCTTTAGTAACCTTGGTCATTGCTTCAGCAATCAATTTTCCAATTGCTGCATCATTGTTTGCAGAAATAGAAGCTACTTGTTCAATTTTCTTGCTATCATTACCCACTTTCTGAGATTGTGAAGCAAGGCTTTCAACAACTGCCTTTACAGCTTTATCAATGCCGCGTTTCAAATCCATAGGATTTGCACCTGCAGCTACGTTCTTCAATCCTTCTGTGATGATAGATTGTGCCAGTACAGTAGCCGTAGTAGTACCGTCGCCAGCTACGTCAGAAGTTTTACTGGCAACTTCTTTCACCATTTGTGCACCCATATTTTCAATGGGATCTTCCAGTTCAATTTCCTTTGCAACGGTAACACCGTCTTTAGTTACACCCGGTGCACCGAACTTTTTTTCAATAACTACATTACGACCTTTAGGTCCGAGGGTTACTTTTACCGCATTTGCCAGGATGTCAACACCCCTTTTCATTCTATTGCGGGCTTCAATATCGAAGAATAATTGTTTTGCCATATTATTTAATTTGTAAGTTTTTTAAATTGAATCAAGCTGTGAGCTTTTAGCAATGAGCTTCGAGCTCCTTATCTCGCAGCTCGCAACTCATGACTCGAAGCTTTCTTAAACTATCGCGAGGATATCGCTTTCTCTCATGATCAGCAGATCATCGCTGTCAATTTGAATTTCTGTGCCAGCATATTTACCATAAAGAACCGTGTCGCCAGCTTTTACTGACATTGGTTCATCTTTCTTGCCCGGACCCGCAGCGATAACAACACCACGTTGGGGCTTTTCTTTTGCAGTGTCTGGAATAATGATGCCACCGGCAGTTTTCTCCTCAGCAGGAGCCGGTTTCACAATTACCCTGTCATGAAGCGGGGTAACACTTAACTTTTTAGCCATAGTTGTATTGATTTTTGAGTTTGTTGAAATGACTTACCCAATGATTTTGGGGGACGGCGAAGGTACAGGAAATACTGTGCCGCCTGCTCTGAAACGGAAAAAATTTCAGGTTTCAGGTGTAAATAAAAACCGATTTGTTAGATATAGGTAAAAAATTCAGTTTCCTTGTGTCAAATTTTCATTTTATAACGATTAAGGGCCCGGAAGGTGATGTGTATCATCACCACGTTTGATGGTACTCAATCCTATTCTATTTATTGAAGATTAATTTGCTAACTATTGAAATTGACCTATAAACAAGATGTATGACTATCGAATTCTTCACCCCGCAAGGCGAAGTGCCTGAGCATATAATCCTATTTATAAAAGAAAAACTGATGGAATTTTACCATAGAGACGATGATATCTATGGTGCTGAGGTTGTCTTAAGAAACCAGCGTGTAAACCCCGGCAATGATCATATCTGCGAAATTACCTTAAGTATTTATGGAGAAGTGTTGATGGTTCATAGAGCTGCTGATAATTTTTTACAGGCGGCAAGGGAAGTTCTAGAAGAGCTTTCTTTAAGAGTGGACGAGTTCCTACTAAGACAAAGAGAGCCACCTGATCAAATTTTGAGCACAGTAAGAGTTTAAAGTTCTCCTATATTTACAACTTTCCAGTATATTAGGAAGTGATCAACTTTTTTGGGATCTTTTCCTTTTTGAAACGAGTGAATTAATTTTTTGACTCAACTTTCCTAATATCTTTTCTGCGGCATTTTCAATAGTTCTCCCGGCTAACAAACCAACTCGATGGCTTAAAAAAATAGCCCCATAATTCAATGCCCCATTTAATAATGCATTGCCTGTTTTGAAATTGAAAGATGTTGCGGTTTGCTTTTGTTCTGCAACTTTATTCTTAGAAAAGTTATTCCTTAACCCCTTCCATGATCGCTCCATTTGCCTTTCAAGCTCAAGTTGTTTTACCCGGAGCTTTAATTTTTCGTTTTCAAGATCTTTTATGTTTCTAATCTTTTTCATCTTCGTCTTTATCAAATATTGCGTTGATCAATGCATTCATGATGGGCCTCCTTATCAGCCAATCCTTAGATATCCAAAGAATAAACCCAGCCAACAGCACAATGCCTGCCACCACTAGAAACCCGAGCCAGGAACTTCCTAACCATTGTCCCATAGCAATGGCACCAGCAATACATACCAAAACAAGGAAAAGAAAGAAAACCAAGGCTAACATAACCCCGGCTATCATTATTGCTATCAGTTTCGAAGTCCTCTCAGCAAACGAAAGCTTTAATTGTGCCAGCCTTGTATTCAGGTACTCCTTTACCTGGTCAACAAAAGTTTCTGCATTATTAAAGTCTCCCATAGATTTGTGAATT
>DASTZB010000154.1:0-7804 GCA_035764525.1 Chitinophagaceae bacterium
CGGTGATTGTTTACCTGCGCATCCATCGGCAACAAAATTATCATGCAGTTCAATTTTGTTCATCGCTCTCGTCCATACCAGTAATGAATCAGCAGAATTTGAAGTGCCCTGGTAACTATGTCCTCCACCTTTTACTACCAATCGCAGGTTGTGAATGCGGGCAAAATTAACGGTGGCAACAACATCACTGGTTGTTTTAGCAGCAACTGCATATTCACTTGGCATAGACTGCCAGGCATCCAGCCATCCTGAAGTTTGCGTAAGGGCAGGATCATCTCCGATGTAATATGGATTCTTTAGATTTTTAAATACTTCATCACATGATGCAGTGCTTTGTGATATTCTGCAGGCAGTTAATGGTGATTCAATCTTTATTAAGTTACCGTTTACGGCTTTGTTTAACTGTTCCCATTTTTCGGGTGAAGGCCAAAGAGGATCGCCGGGACGAACACGGCTGAACTTATTTGGTCTCTCAAAAATATTTTCAGGAGATGCAAATATTGAAGAGCTGCCAGATGCAATGGCAGGCAATAGTATTGCGCCTTTTAAAAATTTTCTTCTGTTTATGGACATGGTAATATTATTTTTTCAATTCAGTAATTGTCCATTTGTGTTACTGAGCTGCGTCGTTGCTGTACAAAATTCGGATTTATACTGACATAGTTCACCACCACAATCTGTAGACATGTCATGAGTCTTGTTGGTGCAATTTTCTTTTTTGCCGTTAATGCCGTCTAAAAATGATTATTGGGCTTAAGTTTTTTTGAAAGTGGAGCAAATAAAGAATCTGTAAGATTGCACTTTTGATGGGTTTACCAAAACACGGTGTACAACGCGGCCAATATACCGCATATAATAAATGACCCGATAATAAAACCAGGAGTCACTTTAAACATTGATCTATCCATCTCAATAACATGCATATCATTAGCGGGTTTAGGTTTTATTAAACTGATCACAATCATAATAATCACTATTGCAAAAAAAGTGATTGTCATCCTGTCAAGGAAAGGATAATCAGGTACTGCGCCGTTTGTCCACGCAGGTAAGAATTTTAACACGGTTGAAATAGGAACGGTAAGCAATGCTCCCGCCAATCCTGCCGCAGCCGTTGTTCTTTTCCAAAACAATCCCAATAGGAAAATAGCCAATACTCCTGGTGAGAAAAATCCAACATACTCTTGTATGAACTGGTAAGCCTGGTCCAACGATTTTAATGCAGGCGCAACAATAGCTGCGATTATCATAGAAATGATCACAGCCCATCTCCCGGTAAGCACTAATTTTCTTTCCGATGCTTCTTTATGAAAATACTTTTTATAAATGTCCAAGGAAAAAATAGTGGAAATGCTGTTTGCCTTTCCCGCAAGGGAGGCAACAATAGCTGCTGTTAGCGCTGCGAAGGCGACGCCTTTCAAACCCGCCGGTAACAGGTTCATAAGAGTTGGATATGCATGATCGGGTTTTACAATACCTGCCGCATCTGCCATCTCAACCTGGAACATTCCATTCTTATGCATTACATACATAGCTATGCCGGGTAATACGGCGATCACAGGGATCAGCAATTTTAAAAAAGCTGCAAATAAAATTCCCTTGCGGGCCGTTTTCAGATCGGCGCCCAATGCTCGTTGCACAATGTATTGGTTGCATCCCCAATAAGCAAGATTATTGATAAGCATACCACCAATTAAGACGGACAAACCGGGTAACTCTTTATAATGAGGATTTGATTTATCAAATATCATGTGCAGGTGTGATGATGCTTCTTTTTTCAAAACAGAAAGACCTTTCAAAATATCATTTCCAAATCCAAACCGCTCAGATAATAATGTCAATGCGAGATAGGTTGTAACCAATCCTCCAATGATCAGGACGAGTACCTGGAAGACATCTGTGTACCCGATCACCTTCATCCCTCCCAACGTTACGATAATTGAAAATATACTAAGTCCTGCAATACACCATTCAAAGCTAATATTTGAAATAGATGATATAGCTAATGCCCCGAGATAAATTATGGAAGTAAGATTGACAAATACATAAACCAGTAACCAGATGACCGCCATAATTGTACTTACCGTATCGTTGTATCTTTTTGCCAGGAACTGCGGCATTGTGAAAATTTTATTTTTCAGATACAAGGGGATGATGAATACCGCAACGATGATAAGCGTGGCTGCTGCCATCCATTCGTAAGTAGATATGGCAAGTCCTAATGCATACCCGGAACCACTCATGCCAATGAAATGTTCAGCAGAAATATTGGAAGCGATGAGTGATGCACCAATTGCCCACCATGTTAATGAACCTTCAGCGAGAAAAAAATCTTTGGAGCTTGTTTGCTTTGCTTTTTTCTTTTTATAAATATATAAACCATACGCGGTTACCAGGATGAAGTAAATAAAGAATACAATATAGTCGGCGGTTTGTAATTTGTTCATAGCAATCGTTTATTGTCAAATTGTTCTTAGCAAAATATCAATTACAGGTCGAGCTTATTATACGTGTAAGATAAACATTCATCTGTATGGTTTTATGATCTGCAAAATATGATCATAGTCTTTTTATACATATAAATTACTTATAAAAAAATCCCGGGGCCAGATAACCCCGGGCTCACTGAGACTGCTTATACGAAAACAACTTTGATGTTAAATTTATTAATATGACGGATTCTGAACCAGATATCCAGGTAGATTAGAAGCAGCGTCAATTGCAGTTTGTGGAATTGGGAAAAGTCTTTTCTTTACGTCTGTGTTAGTTTTTTCCGTCCACGTTCCTTCATATTTTCCAAAACGTATCATGTCTGTACGCCTAAGCATTTCCCAATAAAATTCAAAACCTCTTTCGCGAAACAAGAGGTCGAGTGACATTGTTGTCAATGCCGTGGGGGGCGTAGTCGCTGTTCTGGATGCCCTCACCAAATTCACATCTGCAAGTGCTCCGGCAACATCATTTGATTTCCTAAGCTTCGCTTCTGCACGCATCAAATAAACATCAGCCAGACGAAGAATAATGATATCATGTTCGCCTTTGTTTCTTCCTGATTCAGACGTTTTACTAAACTCATATTTTTCAACTCTATAACCATTGCTATAGCCACTGCCAGCAGTTGTAAAGTCAACCTGCTCAGTGAAGTTAACAGGTAAAGCACAACCTGCTCCGTTAAGGCGTGAACAATTAAATAGCTTGGTTATTTTTATATTTCCATTGGAGCATTTTACTCCATTTCTAAGCATGCCATATTGTTGACCTCTTAAAATTCCACGATCAATAACGTAATTAGCAGCTGGCAGGCAGGAATCAACAGGTATAATTAAATTCTTCTTATAAAAACGTGGGTCTGCATCGGCAGGGTCTACCGGAGCATAAGTATTAACCCAGGTACGATAATATTCAGGTGTAATGGCAGGGCCGTCAGTTCCATTAGCAGTAGGCCATGGAGGTAAAGGATATTGATCTCCCGACAAAGAAAAATATGCCATCCTGTTATGACCATTGAGATCAAAGCGTTGGTCTACTGCAAAAATCAATTCCCTATTGGTGTGATTATTATCACTAAAAAGAGAAAAATAATCGGTAGACAATGCATACTGGTTAGAGCTAATTATTTTATCACAATATTCAATCACCTTGTCCATATCCTCATTCTTAAAAGTAAAGGACGTAGCATAAACATCTCTGTACACCGCAGCATTTAAATAAAGACGTGCCAGTAAACCCTGAACACCAGCTTTCGTAAGCCGCCCGGGACCAGTAGTATTATCAAGAAGAGGTTCTACTGCCAATAACTCAGACTTGATATAAGCAATTGCTTCTTCTCCACGCAAAATTTCAGATGTTTCTGAGGCATCTTCTTTTTTGAAGACCAATCCCCAAAGATCGAGGGTAAGTAAAGAGTAATAAGCCCTCATGGCCCTTGCTTCGGCAAGAAATATTTTTGCAGCAGGATCAGGATTGCCTGGAAGGGCATTGATGGCTGTAACCGCTCTTGATACCCCTGTTAATATGTGTGTCCATGTACTCCTGATATTTGCGTCGGAACTAATGGTTTCGTGTTTATGCATTTGTTTATAAATATCATTATCTCCCCAATCAGTACCACCGCGAAAAGGTAAAATTGCCTCATCGGTGGAAATCTCCTGCAGGTCAAAATAGGTAGTATGCATAAAAACATCTTCCAGCTTTGCATAAACAGGTGCTGTAATTCCTTCTGCTTGTTGCTTGTCAGTAAGGCCGGCAACAGAAGATTCGTCCAAAATTTTTTCTTCTAGTTTTGTACAACTATTGGTTATTGCAGCAATTACAAAAGCCAGTAGGATTAATATTTTCTTTGTCATTTTTTCCAGATTTTAAAATGAAACATTTAAACCCAAAATGATGGACCTGGCCTTCGGGTAGCTGATATAATCAATACCATACGAAGAGACGCCATTAATATTTCTATCAATATTTACCTCGGGATCGTACCCTGTATATTTCGTTGATATGAAAATATTTTGTCCTGTTACAGATAAACGCATACCCGAAACCCATTTGTTAATCCCTAATTTCTGAGTATTGAAATTATATCCCAACGAAGCATTATTCAACCGCAGATAAGCGCCATTTTTAACATACCTGGAAGTAACCGGAGTTGCATTATTTAATGATTCGTTTGGATCTGCTATTGCTTCCTTTGTGGAGTTCACATTTTTTGCAAGTCTTAATTTAGAGAAACTTACATTGTGCGTGTAGTCATAGGTTTTATTGCCTGAAACTCCATTAAAATTGACACTCAGATCAAAACCTTTATAAACACTGCTGCCGTAAAAGCTATAAATAATATCAGGCAAAGCAGTTCCAACTGCAACCCTATCGTTATCGTTAATAGTACCATTATTGTCTAAATCACGGTAAACACTCATGCCAGTGGTTTTATCAATGCCGATAAATTCCTTCAAGAAAAATGTCCCAATCGGCTCACCATTTACATATCCATTGATGGTAGATGATGTAATACCGGCGCCAGATACAGAGCCCGCGGGTATTATTGTGTAAGGAGAATTTTCGACCACATTATTTAAATAAGTTATGTTGCCGCCAACATTCCAGGTAATTCCTGATTTTGGGGCATGATGATGGTAGTCAAGCTCAAATTCCAAGCCTTTATTGGTGATCTTCATGTCTTCAACATTTGACCAAACTTCTGGTGCAGGTTGAACGGGGTCAGCAGGAATTACCTGCAGTAAAATATCTTTGGAAACTTTTCTAAAAAGATCTATAGTGCCTGTTAATGCGCCGCGGAATAAACCAAAATCCAAACCAATGTCGGTCTGGTCAGATGACTCCCATTTAATATCAGGATTTGCTAATCTTGAATACGTGGTACCGACCGGGTAAGGACCCGTGGGGTACAAAGGATAACTTGCTGATTGGAGTGTTTGAAATAATGGTTGAGTGATCTTTGGCGGGATTTCCTGGTTACCAGTTAGGCCCCAGCCAGCTCTAAGTTTTAAATTATTAAAAATCGAATTTGACATGAACTCCTCATCTGATATCTTCCATCCAAATGAGAAGGAAGGGAAATAACCATACTTGTTATTCTCACCAAATTTAGAAGAACCATCAGCCCTGAAATTCGCAGTAAATAAATACTTGTTATTATACTGATATGTTACTCTTCCAAAAAATGATTGCAGTTCATTGATAAAGGCCAAACCGTTTGGACGGTTATTGGTTAAATCCAAAAGTTGCCCTACTCCGGGGTTATAAATTGGCTCTACTCCACCAACGACAAACCTGTTGATGCTGCTGCTTCTTTGTTGAACATATATTTCCTGATAAGAATGTCCCGCCAATGCTGATATATTATGTTGCTTCGTACTGAAGGTGTAGGTAAGATAATTTTCAACAAGTTTGTTTCTGTTGTGGTTGTAAAAGGTTTCCAGTCTTCCATCCCGGAAAGGTGTTGTATTCGGCAAACTTTCAACATCACGGGTTGAAGTAGAGTTATCAATACCGAGATTCAATTTGTAAACAAGTCCTTTAATTATTTTAAAAGATGGGGATATATTTCCGATAACACGGTTTATAGTCGTAAATTCTTTCTCTAGTTGAAACCACAGCAAAGGATTATCGCTAATATTTACGGGAGGAATATACAGGTTTCCGTTCGCGTCATGAACGGGGTAAGTTGGATTATTGATGATGGCATCCCCGATAACGCTTGTAATTGGTGGGCGTTGAGTATTAGTATTGGCGACATTCAAATTCACTTCCAAAACCAGCCTGTCATCTAAAAATTTTTGAGTTACATTAAACCTGCCTGAGTACCTTTTAAGTTCGTGTTCCTTCATGATTCCCTCTTGTTTTTGGGCTCCCAGGGAAGCAAAATAGGTTAACTTATCAGCACCTCCACTTAAATTCAGATTATAATTTTGTGTAAAAGCCGTTCTGGTTACTTCTTCTTGCCAGTCTGTAGAAGCGCCTTTATCAACTAATGTACCGCCAGCTTTTGGAACTTCAACCCGAAATTCATTTGCTGTTAATACAGGTAATTTTCTTGCCAATGTTGAAAAGCCAATACTTGTAGAAAATTCGAGTTTGGAAGCGCCAGCCTTCCCTCTTTTTGTAGTAATAATAATTACACCATTCGCACCACGTGCACCGTAGATAGCTGTAGCAGATGCATCTTTCAAAACATCCATTGATTCTATATCCTGTGGATTAATAAAATTCAAAGGGTCACCGCCACCGGTGCTTGAATTATCCAAAGGCAAACCATCTACTACAAAAAGAGGCGTACTCCCTGTCCTTATTCCTCCCGGTCCTCTTACTGTAATACCAATGGTCGCTCCAGGTTCTCCACTTGAGGACGTAACATTTACTCCTGATACTTTACCCTGTAAAAGTTGTTGCGGAGTATTAACAATGCCCTTATTAAAATCATCACTCTTCAATGATTTTACGGCACCTGTTACATCTTTCTTTCTTTGGGTACCATATCCAACCACTACCACATCTGATAGAACAACAGCGTTAGTGGTAAGTACCACCGCATAAGAAGAAGCGGAAGTAACTTTTACTTCGATGGGTTCAAAAGAAACGGAACTAAAAACGAGTACGTCACCATCTTTTGCAGAAATTGTAAAAGAACCGTCTTCAGCTGTAATTGCAGAAGTGGTGCTCCCCTTGATCGCCACAGTTACTAATGCAACCGGGCTTCCTTTTGGATCTTTCACTATTCCCGTAATTTGTCTTTGCTGTGCCTGCACTATCAGCATTGCCTGTAAAAAGAAAAAAGTTAACAGGAAAGGCAGCACACGAAAAAAAAGTAATCGTTGGTTAAGTTTTCGCATAGCAGTTAATTTTTAATTTGAGATACGTGGGTGTCAAACAAGCAGTCCGTTTATACTTATCTTTTATGTCCAATCAAAACTTAAGTGTTGGGGGCAGATATTTTGCCACCAGCTCTTCATAATAAGGTTTTAATTTTTTCCAATCCGGTGGTTCCGGGTTTTTCGAATAAAGATCATAAGGATTAAAAAGCTTTACCCATTTCAGCATTTCCCGATCGTGAGCATCCAGTAAATGGTTATACGCTCCTTCACGATGCCATGAATAAAATGAATGATAGCGGAGCATGTACAAACCCGATTCGGGTAAATAATCTTTCATCATCTGGTACACATATTCATCATGCCCCCATGACATGTGAACATTTCTTAATCCGCAACCCTCGGTGTACACTCCATATTTAGAATTATAATTCTCATTATTATAATCCGGGTTGAGATTGAAAAATTCCGGGTAAACTATT
>DASTZB010000155.1:0-2079 GCA_035764525.1 Chitinophagaceae bacterium
GCCACGCCACTGAATACTGACTATCTTAAAGAGACCTCCCTGGCCGGCGGAAGTGTGGAGTATCGCAGATTTCTAAAGCCCAATATGAGTGTTGGTATTGGATTCAGCTGGAATTCATTTGAACAACACATTCCTGCCAGAGTTTATGAAAAGCCTGATGGATCACAGGCTTTATACACCGATTTTATTCACCAGGTTTATACATTACCTATGTACCTGAATGCTCACTATTATTTTGGTGGAGGTGAAAAAATGAAACCTTATGCAGGTATTGGCCTTGGCGCACAATACAGTGAACAAGATGCCTATTACAACATTTTTGTTACTGAAGAAAAAAACTGGGGTTTTGTGGCGAGGCCAGAGGTTGGATTGCTTTACAGGTTTACCAATTATTTTGGTCTTCATGGAAATGTTGGATTTAATTATGCAACAAACAAGAGTGATGAGTTTAAAATTGACAACCTGAAACATGTTTATTATTCGATCGGGATATACTGGAATCAGTACTGATTGAATCATTTGTAAAAATTAATTAATGGCTATCAATTTTGATGGCCATTAACTTTTTCTACATAAACATTCATAACTTACTCTTGCTATAACCTCTAAAAACCTTAATCATATATGAGAAAATATTTCCTGTTAATCCTTGTCCCGATCATTACGCTGACAAGTAATGCGCAAACAGATAATAAAATAGTTATAGGTAAGGTCGATAGTGTATATTCCAACGCTTTAAAAGAAAAAAGAAAGATTTGGGTATATGTTCCCAACATGAATGGTGACATGCAGAATTCCGGCCAGCGTTTTCCGGTTTTGTACCTGCTTGATGGCGATGCACATTTTCAATCTGTGTCGGGAATGATACAGCAGCTAAGCCAGGTAAATGGCAACACCATTTTTCCTGAAATGATAGTGGTTGGTATCCCGAACACTGACAGAACTAGGGATCTGACGCCGACGCATATTGCAAGCGATCCGCCAATGATGGATAGCAATTCCACCAAAATTACAGGCGGTGGTGAAAATTTTGCAACATTCCTGGAGAAGGAACTGATGCCACATATTGATTCATTATATCCTACCCAACCTTTCAGGCTCCTGATTGGTCACTCATTTGGTGGCTTAACGGTCATGAATATAATTACCAATCACACCAAATTATTTAATGCGTATATAGCTATTGATCCAAGCATGTGGTATGATAAAGAACGGTTTTTAAAAGCGACCCAAAAGAAACTTTCCAGCCAAAATTATAATGGGACAAGTTTATATGTTGGCATTGCGAATACGATGGTTGAAGGAATGACCTTAGAGAAAATGAAAAAAGATACTGCCTCCGATACAAGACATATCCGTTCCATTTTTGCCATGGATCAATTTATAAAAGCAAATTCACAAAATGGTTTGAGATATGCCAGTAAATATTATGGAGATGATGATCATGGCTCTGTTCCTTTGATAAGTGAATATGATGGTCTGCGTTTTATTTTTAGTTGGTACCGCTTTAAGTTTACGCGTGCAGACTTTATGGATGCAGGTACTGAAGTAGTTCAAAGAATGAAACAACATTACCAAACAGTATCAAAAGAATTTGGTTATAAAGTATCTCCACCTGAAATGCAGGTAAATGGGATGGGCTATAATGCGCTTTCGCAAAAACAATATGACAAAGCTGAAGCTTTATTTAAAATGAATATTGAGAATTATCCCCAGAGTGGTAACGTGTACGATTCGTATGCTGACCTTTTAATTGCCAAAAAAGATACAGCTAATGCCATTGCTAATTTCCAGAAGGCGTTTGCTATGACGAAAAGCGAAGAGACCAAACTAAAACTAGATCAGTTACAGGGCAAATCAACATACACATTGACTGCAAAGGAAATGGAAAAATATGTTGGCGCATTTGAATTTGAAACTATCCAGCTTGTTGCTACTACCAGTATAAAAAATGATGCACTTTGGGTAGCTGCACCTTGGCAAGGAGAGTTTGAATTCGTGCCTTTGTCAACCGATACTTTTACCATAAAAGGATTACAAGGCTATAAAATAAAATTTGAAATGAAGGACAATAAAGCA
>DASTZB010000156.1:0-10943 GCA_035764525.1 Chitinophagaceae bacterium
CCAGATAAAACCTTGGAATATTATCAAAACATCAGAATTTTATATGCCCCGGGTAATTGATCAAAAAAAATAAAATCATGACAACACAAACAAAAAGAGTGGCTATTGTTACAGGAGGGGGATCAGGTATCGGTTTAGCTATCGCAGAAAAATTTACACAGGCTGGTATCGAAACGATCATTGTTGGTCGTGATGAAAATAAATTGAAGCAGGCAAAAGAAAAATTAGGCAACCTGTGTCATGCAATGCCTTGTGATGTTAGTGATCTCTCGTCTATTCCAGGTTTTATTGCAAGTGTCATCAGCAAATTCGGTCAAATAGATATACTGGTGAATAATGCCGGCATCAACATGAAAAAAGAATTCCAGGATGTGACAGACGAAGATTTTCAGAAAGTAATTACAACCAATCTTACGGCTGTGTTTGTAATAAGCCGTGAAGTTGTAAAACAAATGCTGAAGCAAAAAAGTGGTTCTATTATTAATATCAGTTCTATGGCTGCGCAATACGGCTTACCAAAAGTAATCGCATATTCTGCCAGCAAAACCGCAATTGATGGAATGACGAGGGCCATGGCAGTTGAACTTTCGCCAAAAGGAATTCGAGTGAATGCAATTGCGCCTGGTTTTATTATTACCGACATGACTGACAAAGCACTGAACAGCGATCCCGAACGTAAAGCAAAAGTATTCGGCCGTACTCCTATGGGTTATATGGGTCAAACATCTGACATTGGTGATGCCGCTTTGTTTTTAGCTGGTAACGCTGCTAAATATATTACCGGTGTCGTGTTACCCGTGGATGGTGGCAACAGTATTGGTTTTTAATTTTTGTTGACCGGCTGGATCGCCTTGAGTAAACTTTTCTTGCGACGCTCCGTTCAGCTTTTAAATCACGATTGAGCAATGAAAAAAAAATTCCTTCTTGTACTTTCTTCTTGCACTGTCTTCGCGATTTGTAAGGCCCAACTCATTTCAGAAACCAAACAGTCCAATTCGTTTTCGTTATTCAATGCAGTCGTCTATGTCGATCCCAATGATTTTTCTCTTGTGAAAAAATCTGCAGAATTATTACAAACTGATATCGAAATGGTAACTGGTAAAAAACCAGATTTAGTTAATAATTTATCTTCAGTAACTCCCGGCAATATAATCGTGATCGGCTCACTGGAAAGATCGTCACTCATCAAAAAATTGATTACTGAAAAGAAAATCCCAAATACAATTAAAAATAAATGGGAAGCTTACCAGGTTGAGTCAATTATAAATCCATTGAAAGGGTTTAAAAACGGATTGATAATAGCAGGTAGTGACAGGCGAGGAACTGCTTATGGCGTTTTTGAAATTTCTAAAAAAATCGGAGTCTCTCCCTGGTACTGGTGGGCCGATGTACCTGTAAAAAAGAAAACAGAAATATTTATCAATGCCAATACTTATTTCAGCGATTCACCTAAAGTAAAATACCGCGGCATATTTATAAATGATGAAGCTCCTGCCCTTTCCGGTTGGACAAAAGAAAAATTCGGCGGGTTCAATCATGAATTCTATGAAAAGGTTTTTGAATTGATACTTCGCCTGAAAGGAAATTATTTATGGCCAGCTATGTGGGGCAATGCATTTTATTATGATGATTCTTTAAATATCAAATCAGCAGATGAATATGGAATTGTTATCGGTACATCACATCATGAACCCTTGATGCGGGCACATGAGGAATGGAAATATTTCGGTAAAGGGCAAAAATGGAATTATGATAGCACCGAAGCCGGCTTGAAAGAATTCTGGCGCGGTGGTATGCAAAGAGCATGGAATGAAAAGATAGTCAGTGTTGGTATGCGTGGAGATGGCGATGAACCAATGAGCAGGGAAACGGCAACTGCATTACTCGAAAGGATTGTAAAAGATCAACGACAAATAATTGAAGATGTCACACGCAAACCTGCTAACCAAACACCACAACTCTGGGCTTTGTATAAAGAAGTACAAGATTACTATGATAAAGGAATGAGAGTGCCGGATGATGTTACCTTATTATTATGTGATGATAACTGGGGCAATATTCGAAAGCTTCCGAGGTTGAATGAAAAACCACGAAAAGGAGGCTATGGCATCTATTATCATTTCGATTATGTAGGCGGTCCACGAAATTATAAATGGCTTAATACAAATCCAATTCCAAGGGTGTGGGAACAAATGCATTTGGCTTATGAATACGGAGTAAAACAAATATGGATCGTGAATGTTGGCGATATCAAGCCAATGGAATTTCCAATCTCCTTCTGGCTTGATTATGCATGGAATCCCGAAAAGATTGGCCCTGATGATTTGCAAAAATACACAGAGCAATGGGCATCAACGCAATTTGGAAATAAATACGCAAAAGATATTGCTGATATTATTTCGAAGTATGGCAAATATAATGGAAGGAGAAAGCCTGAATTGCTGGATCAAAACACATATAACCTTTATTATTATGCAGAATTCCCTTTGGTGGTAAAAGAATATAATGATCTGCTTGAAAGGGCCGAGCGAATCAATAATCTTTTGCCATCTGAATATCGGGATGCTTTTTTTCAATTGGTACTTCATCCTATAAAAGCATGTGCAAACCTGAATGAAATGTATCTCTATGTTGCCTTCAACCAAAAAGATGCTTTAGGAAAAAATCCGGGTGCCAACCTTTCAGCAGACAAAGTCAAGCAACTTTATATAAAAGACTCCATGATCACACTTGAATATCATCAATTGAATGGTGGCAAGTGGAATCATATGATGGACCAAACTCATATCGGGTACACGTATTGGCAACAACCACCAAGACAAAAAGTACCGGATGTTAAATACATTCAGGTCGATTCAGTAAAAAAGAAAACAATAACTACAGAGTTTGCATCAATAGAATCAACTGAAAGCGATCCTTATCCTGAAATAGGAAACAGAAAAGGAAATTTCTTTAATGAAGTTGATAGTGTTGTTTCAATTGATGCTTCTCATTTTACAAAAGCAATAAACACAAATGGCATCACCTGGAAAGTTTTACCTGATCTTGGAAGAACTGGCAGTGCTGTAACATCATTTCCAGTTACAGCGGCAATACAAAAGATCACGTCTTCTTCTCCTCATCTTGAATACGAAGTTTACACATACAGTAAAGACAGTTTAAAAATAAATGCCTACTTCTCTCCTACTTTGAATTTTCATAATACAGAAACTGGTTTGCAATATGGTATTTCAATAGATGATGAAGCGCCACAAATTATAAGTATTAATAGCGAAGATAAAAATAGCATTAGCGGTATCTGGAATAAATGGGTTGCAGAAAACATAATCATTAAAACAACGACACATAAAATAAATACTCCCCGAAAACATATTGTGAAATACTGGATGGTGAATCCCGGAGTAGTATTACAAAAACTTGTATTGGATTTTGGCGGATTGAAACCAAGTTATCTCGGTCCACCGGAAACAAGGGTTGCGAATTGACTTAACATTTAAAAAATAGTAAGTGATGTTTAAAAAAAATTTCTTAGCATTTCCAATTGCCGTAACAGTTTTACTTACCGCCTGTACAAGCAGTAAAAAAACAACTGAATCGTCGTTAGCAGTTAATTCATTAAAGGGAGCTTACAAAAATGATTTTTTGATCGGCACAGCCTTAAATGCTCAACAGATCGAAGAGAAAGAGCCCAATGCCGCCAAACTTGTTCCTGAGCAGTTCAATACAGCGACACCCGAAAATATTATGAAAGCAGAGATCATCCATCCACAATGGGACAAATACAATTTTGACCTGGCCGATAAAATGGTTGAATATGGAAAAAAACATAACATCCTTATCAACGGGCACACACTGATATGGCATAGCCAGTTGCCGGCCTTCGCAAGAAATATAAAAGACGTTGATTCATTCAGAACTTTTTTCACAGATCATATTAAAACCGTTGCCGGTCGTTATGATGGAAAAGTATATTCATGGGATGTGGTAAATGAGGCGCTGAATGAAGACGGTACAATGCGTAAATCTATTTTTCTTCAAAAGCTTGGTGATAATTTCGTTACTGAAGCTTTCAGGCTTGCCCAGGCAGCAGCACCAAATACACAACTGTATTATAATGATTACAACAATGAACAACCAGCAAAACGTGCCGGGTGCATTGCTTTGATAAAAAAAATTCAGGAGGCAGGTGTTCGAATAGATGGTGTGGGAATACAAGGTCATTGGCATCTTGGTAAAATACCTTTAAAAGATATTGAAGAAAGCATTGTACAATATTCTGCACTCGGTATAAAAGTTATGTTTACAGAATTGGACATTGAAGTATTGCCACGCAATTTCCAGGGAGCGGATGTCAATCAAAAAATGACTACTGACCCGTCATTAAATCCATATACAAATGGCTTGCCTGACAGTGTTCAACACAAATTAGCTGATGACTATGAGTCATTATTCAGGCTTTTCCTGAAATACAAAGACAAGATAACAAGAGTTACTTTCTGGGGTGTGAATGATGGACAAAGCTGGCTGAATGGTTGGCCTATAAGAGGAAGAACAAATTATCCATTGCTATTTGACAGGGAGTTTAAGCCAAAACTAGCCTATTATAAAGTGCTTGAATTAAAAACAAAAAAGAATGCAGAACAACAGAAAACTTTCTGATAAATTTTAAAACCACAACATGACAACTGCTTCACAGAAACTATCGGTACTTGAAAAGATTGGCTATAGTTTGGGCGATCTTGCCGCAAACCTTGTATTTCAAACGCTGGTTACTTATCTCGCCTATTTTTATACTGATATTTATGGGTTGAAGGCTAATGATGCTTCTGCAATTATGTTAACAGTAGGTCTTATTGCAGCATTTGGATTTAACCCGATCATCGGTGCCATTGCTGATAGAACAGTATCCCGCTGGGGTAAATTCAGGCCCTGGATATTATTGACAGCTGTTCCACTTGGTGTCATTGCATTGCTTGCATTTAGCACGCCTGATTTTTCTTATAAAGGCAAATTGATCTACGCTGCAGTAACATATACATTGTTATTATTGTTATATGCAGCCAATAATCTTCCATATTCTGCATTAAGCGGCGTTATTACCGGTGATATGAAAGAACGGAACAGTATGTCTTCTTATCGTTTTGTTGCTGTCATGTTTGCACAATTTTTTGTACAGGTGTTTATGCTGCCTATTATTGAATCGGCAGGCGGTGGAGATAAAGCAGTAGGTATTGAAAAAGTAATGACATGGCTGGCAATAATAGGGACTATTATGCTCCTGATCACTTTTTTTACCACAAGGGAACGGATCGTTCCAAAGCCTGAACAAAGATCAAGTTTAAAGGAAGATCTTGGTGATCTGTTTAAAAACAGGCCGTGGGTGATCATGCTTGTATTGACAACGCTGGTCTTTATTACACTGGCGATGAAAGGTGGTTCCTATGTTTATTATTTTAAGAACTATGTTGACAAAGAAAGCCTGACAAGTTTTATAATGCCGATATTAAACGCTCTTTCAAACGTTGGTATAAATTTTTTTGGTGAAGACCCTGTCTCTGCAGGTTTTGGTTTGTTTAATGCAGGCGGAATTATTTTTATGATCGTCGGTATTACATTGTCAAAAAGATTTGCGGATAAATATGGCAAGAGAGATGTGTTTGGCGTAAACTTATTCCTTTCCACGTTATTCATACTCTTTTTCTATTTCTTCCCTGCAAGATCTGTTGGGCTGATGTTTGCCTCGCAAATATTACACGGTTTCTTTTATGGCCTTACAATTCCATTGCTATGGGCAATGATCGCAGACGTGGCAGATTTCAGTGAATGGAAAAATAACCGTCGGGCAACAGCCATAATTTTTTCTGCAATGATGGTGGGATTAAAAGGTGGCTTAAGTATCGGCAGTGCGTTATTGACCTGGATATTGGGACTCTTCAATTATGTACCAAATAGTGATGCAGTTCAATCGGCAGCCACCATACAGGGAATAAAATTACTGGTAAGCGTTTTTCCGGCAATACCATTCTTAATCGGTGCCGGTCTGCTGTTTTTTTACCAAATAAATAAAAAAATGGAAACACAGATTGAGACTGATCTGAAACAAAGACGAGCCGCATAATTAATTACTTATGATCTAAATTTTATAAGATGCCAGAAGATCCAATCGAACATATTGATTTTGATGATTTGAACAACAGAGCTATTTCACAGCCCTTGGTCAAACATATTTACACAGCCGATCCATCAGCTCATGTATTTAATGGAACAATTTATATCTATCCATCGCATGACATAGAAAATGATATTCCTTTCGATGACCTGGGAAGTCATTTTGCCATGGAAGATTATCATGTGTTATCGATGGATACTCCGGAAAGTCAAGCAAAAGATAATGGTGTTGCGTTACATGTGAGTGATGTACCATGGGCTGACAAACAAATGTGGGCCCCTGATGTTACAGAGAAAGATGGCACTTATTATTTGTTCTTTCCTGCAAAAGCATATGATGGGATCTTTCATATTGGAGTGGCCACCAGCAATTCTCCTGTTGGTCCTTTTATTCCACAACCAGAAGCTATTAAGGAGAGTTTTTCTATTGACCCTGCTGTATTTAAAGATGATGATGGCAGTTATTATATGTATTTCGGCGGAATTTGGGGTGGGCAGTTGCAACGTTGGCGAACCGGGAAATTTAAAGTAGAAGGTGAAGGCCCTCTTGTACACCTGCCAGGAGATAATGAACCAGCTTTGTGTGCTAAAGTGGCAAAATTAAGTAATAACCTTCTTGAGTTTGCCGAAGTACCAAGGGACGTCATAATTACTGATGAAAATGATAAGCCATTACTGGCGGGTGACAATGACAGAAGATTTTTTGAAGCAAGCTGGATGCACAAGTATAAAGGGAAATATTATTTCTCTTATTCTACAGGTGATACACATTTTCTCTGTTATGCGATTGGCAACAACCCATATGGCCCATTTAAATATGCGGGAAAAATTTTAGAACCTGTCGTTGGTTGGACATCGCATCATTCCATCTGTGAGTTTGAAGGCAAGTGGTATTTGTTTTATCATGACAGCAGTTTATCAAAAGGTATTACCCATTTGCGTTCAGTGAAAGTAACAGAGATAAAATATGATAAAGAAGGAAAAATACAAACAATAAACCCATACAGATAATAGTATCAGAATTGAAAATGAAAAAATTAATTTCAATTATAGTTTTATTCATTGCGCTGAAAAGTTCTGGCCAGGACTACAGATCATTCCCGATGTGGGATGCATCTTTGCCGATGGAACAAAGAGTGAATGATGTAGTGAGCAGATTGACATTGGAAGAAAAAGTAAAACAGATGTTGAATGCAACTCCAGCAATACCGCGGTTAGGTATCCTTGCTTACGATTGGTGGAATGAAACATTGCATGGTGTAGCAAGAACTCCATTTAAAGTAACCTCATATCCCCAGGCAATCGGCATGGCTGCAACGTGGGATTCTTCTTCCTTATATCGCATGGCTGATTATTCAGCACTTGAAGGAAGAGCTATCTACAACAAAGCAGTTGAATCAGGAAGAACAAGAGAAAGATATTTGGGACTCACATACTGGACACCGAACATCAATATCTTTCGTGATCCTCGTTGGGGACGTGGACAGGAAACGTATGGTGAAGATCCATTCTTAACAGCAATGTTGGCGAGAGCATTTGTGCATGGCTTGCAGGGTGATGATCCGAAATATTTAAAAGCGGCTGCATGCGCCAAACACTTTGCTGTTCATAGCGGTCCTGAGCCATCAAGACATGTTGACAATTTTAATCCGACATCTTATGATCTATGGGATACTTATTTGCCGGCATTTAAAGAATTAGTAACAAAAGCCAATGTTGCCGGCGTAATGTGTGCATACAATGCTGTTAATTCACAACCTTGTTGTGCAAATGATCTGCTGATGAATGATATTTTGCGTAAGCAATGGAATTTTACCGGCTATGTTACTAGCGATTGTTGGGCAATTGATGATTTCTTTAAATATCATAAGACGCATAAAGACTCTGTAACAGCTGCTGTTGATGGTGTTGTTCATGGTACTGATATCGAATGTGGTACTTCTGTTTATTATACATTATATAATGGCGTAAAAAGCGGCTTGATCAAAGAAGAACAGTTGGATGTTTCATTGCGAAGATTGTTTATGACACGTTTTCGTCTTGGTATGTTCGATCCTCCATCGATGGTTAAGTATGCACATACGCCAGGTTCAGCTTTAGAGGCACCAGAGCATAAAGCTCTTGCTTTAAAAATGGCACGGCAAAGTATTGTGTTGTTGAAAAATGAGAATAATACACTGCCATTGAAGAAAACAATTAAGAAGATCGCTATACTTGGTCCGAATGCAGATAATCATATTTCAGTTTTGGGTAATTATAATGGTAATCCTTCAAAGGTTGTGTCGCTGCTTGATGGTCTGAAAGAAAAACTCGGGAGTAGTGTTGAAATAATTTATGAACCAGCGATCAATTTCATTAATGATACAATGCTTGCTTATGTTGACATAAGCAGCAATTATGGATGGGACGGCGACCAGGGCTTCAAGGCTGAATATTTCAACAATAGAGAATTAAGCGGTGAACCTGTTACCAGAAGAGTAAATCAAATTGATTATTCCTGGCAGGAAGGACAAGTCGTGACAGGAACCATCCGGGCTAATGATTTTTCTGTTCGTTATACTTCAAATTATACTGCAACAAAAGATGGCTTCATCACATTTGAAGTGGAAGCAGATGATGGATATCGTTTTTTGATCAATGATAAAACAGTGATCGATGCCTGGCAGCGTAATCGCTGGGGCCCAAGAACGTATAAGTTTCAAACAAAAAAAGATTCGGTCTACAGATTAGTGCTTGAATACTGGCAAGGTGAAGGCAAAGCAAATGTTGCTCTTCGTGCAGGAAATTTTAAGAGAACAGATTTTGCCGCGGTCGCAAATAAAGTAAAAGATGCTGATGTAATTATATATGCTGGCGGTATTTCACCGCAATTAGAAGGTGAAGAAATGCCAGTAAATGCGCCGGGCTTTAATGGCGGCGACAGAACTTCTATCCTATTGCCCGCTGTACAAACACAATTAATGAAGACATTAAAATCAACAGGTAAGCCCCTGGTGTTTGTAATGATGACGGGGAGTGCCATTTCTATTCCATGGGAAAATGAAAATATTCCTGCAATTATCAATGCATGGTATGGAGGTCAAAGTGCTGGCACTGCAATTGCGGATGTTTTGTTTGGCGATTATAATCCTGCTGGAAGATTACCGGTTACTTTTTATAAAAGTGACAACGATCTGCCCGACTTTAGCGACTACTCGATGAACAACAGGACATATCGTTATTTCAAGGGCGAAGCATTATATCCTTTTGGATATGGTTTGAGTTATACGAGTTTTAAATATGATATGCTTAACGTTCCGGTAACTGTTGCATCTGGCAAAAATGTGACGGTAAGTGCGAGAGTAACCAATACAGGGAAATTGAATGGCGAAGAAGTAGTAGAATTGTATATATCACACCAGGATATGCAGGGAAAGGTACCTTTAAGAGCATTAAAGGGTTTTCAGCGGATCTCATTGAAACCCGGTGAAAGTAAAATTGTATCATTCACACTTACACCGGAACAATTATCATTAGTAAGTAAAGATGGAAAAATGCTGGAGCCAAAAGGCAAAGTTGTAATTAGTATTGGTGGAGGCCAGCCAGATGTAAAGAACAAAACGACAAGTAACGTTATAAAAGGAAATTTCATCATTAACTAAACTAACTGTATGGTAAAGCAATTCAAAAAAATATTCCTCTCCATTGGTATCGTTTCAGCATTGAATAGTTACTCACAAAATGAAATAGCATTAAATGCTGATAAAGGAACAGAGATCATTAACAAAAATATCTATGGGCATTTTGCAGAACATCTCGGGCATTGCATTTATGGGGGTTTTTATGTGGGTGATACCAATAAAACAATTCCACATAAGGATGGCGTGAGGTTAGACGTGATCGAAGCGTTGAAAAAATTGAAAGTACCTGTGCTCCGTTGGCCAGGTGGATGTTTTGCTGATACTTATCATTGGAAAGATGGTGTAGGCCCGAAAAAAGAAAGACCATCAATGCTTAATGTCTGGTGGGGAAATGTAAAAGAGGATAATAGTTTCGGTACAAATGAATTTTTAAATATGTGTGAGTTGCTGGGTGCTGAAGCGTATTTAAGCGGCAATGTGGGCAGTGGCACTCCGCAGGAATTATCTGATTGGGTTAGATACACAACACATCCAAATGGAAGCAGCCCGATGACTGATTTCAGGCAAAAAAATGGAAGACCGAATCCATGGCATGTAAAGTATTGGGGATTGGGAAATGAAGCCTGGGGTTGTGGTGGGAATATGAGACCCGAACATTACGCAAATGTATATCGGCAGTATGCCACCTTCATGACCAACTGGAGCAATACCGATCGGATATTCAGAATTGCATCGGGTGCCAGTGACGCGGATTATAACTGGACGGAAGTAATGATGAGAGATATTCCTCTGAATATGCTTGATGCTATTGGCGTACACCATTATTCGGTGATTGACTGGAACCATAAAGGATCAGCAACAGGTTTTTCCGAAGAGGAATATTTTACTACCATGCAAAAAGCCATGCAAATGGAAGAATTGGTAACAAAACACAGCGCCATCATGGATAAATATGATCCAAAGAAAAAAATAGCTATGGCAGTGGATGAATGGGGCGGCTGGTATGATGTAGAACCAGGAACTAATGGAGCTTTTTTGTATCAGCAAAATACTATGCGGGATGCAATGATCGCCGGAACGACACTGAATACCTTTAATAATCATTGTGACCGCGTTAGGATGGCCAACATTGCACAGATCATTAATGTGTTGCAG
>DASTZB010000157.1:0-3482 GCA_035764525.1 Chitinophagaceae bacterium
ACAGCTTCAGAAAGAATAACGAAAGGAAAATGGTCAGGTAAGGTTGGTGAAGATGGTAAAGTGTTTATTTCATTGGATGAAAATTTTGCAAAGAACAACAGCATTAAGATCGGTGATACGATGATCTTTAACGTGCAGGGATCTGTTGTTAATACTATTGTCGGCAGTTTTCGCAAAGTTGACTGGGGCAGGATACAGACAAATTTTCTGGTTGTGTTTCCAACAGGGGTATTGGAAAAAGCTCCAATGTTCCATGTATTGGTTACTCGAATTGATAATAAGGAGCTCTCTGCACGGTTTCAGCAGCAAATGGTGCAGCGTTTCCCGAATGTTACCATCATTGATCTGAGTGCAGTGTTAAATATCGTGAGTAATATCATCGACAAAGTAGGTTTCATTATTCGCTTCATGGCAGCCTTTTGCATTTTCACTGGTTTGATCGTATTGATAGCATCTGTTTTAATTAGTAAATATCAACGTATCCAGGAGAGTGTGTTATTACGAACACTTGGTGCAAGTCGTAAACAGATCTTTTATATCAATGCACTTGAATATTTTTTCCTTGGCAGCCTTGCTGCATTTACAGGAATGTTTTTGTCATTGGGGGCGAGCTGGCTGGTTGCAAAATTTATTTTCGAAACGGAATTTGTATTGAAGTGGATTCCCTTGTTGATTGTTTTTGTATCGGTATGTTTTCTTACTGTGTTTATTGGGTTGATCAATAGTCGATCTGTAGTAACAAGACCGCCGTTAGAAATTTTGAGAGAGGAAGTGTAAACGTTTAAGTTTTTCTTCCAAACATTTGCAGAAACGATACGATGCAACAGGAGATGAGGATTCTATTGCCCAATCATTTTCATAAAATCTTCTTCCTTTTCTTCGATAGCAGATGCAGTAACTTCTACTAATTCTTCAATAAGTTCGAGATCACGTTCTGTTGGTTTGCGAGGTTCTTTATAATAGAGGGCAAATGTCCCCAATAGATCACCTTTTGAATTAAATACCGGTGTTGACCAACACGAATGCAAACCCTCAACTAATGCATACGATTTATAATCTTTCCAAAGCGGGTCAGTTGCAATATCTTCAACAATTACCTGTTTACCATAGAATGCTGCTGTACCACAGGAACCAGCAACAGGACCAGTTTTGCTTCCGCTGATCACTTTTCTATAGCGATCAGGAAGTGAAGGAGCTGCTCCATCAAATAACTGGCTTGTTTCGTGATTATATAATAGTATAGATGTTAGAATATCGCTCCTGCTTTCAAATTCGATCCAGTTCAGGATCTCATTAAGTACTTCTTTCAAGTGTTTTTTACTGTCCAACATCGTCTTAACATCTGTTTCCAACAGTTGTAAATCCAATGATGATAACAAGTCTTCGGTAAATTCGCTCATAATAATGGGACTGGATAAAGTTATGGTTTTTTCTTACCTGTCGAGTCCCCCTCAGGTTCATTAATGATGAACTTTATTAAGTTTGAGAAGATTCCTCATAGAAGCTTTTCTAACTGCTTCCAAACATTTTCAGCTACTATAAGATGACCTTCTGCGGTTGGATGAATACCATCGGCCTGGTTGAGTTCTGGTTCGCCACCAACACCTTCTAAAAGAAATGGAATAAGCGTCATTGAATTTTTTGTCGCCAGGTCAGTATAAATATTTCGAAACTCAGTAGTATACGCTTGTCCCATGTTTGGCGGGATCTCCATGCCTGCAAAAACAAGTTTAGTGTCAGGATACTTTGCTTTTACCTTATCAATAATATCCTGGAGATTTTTTTTAGTTTCTGAAAGGAGAGTACCCCGCAATCCATCATTGGCGCCAAGCTCGAGGACAAATATGTCTACCGGCTCCCGCAAGATCCAATCAATCCGGGTTTTGCCACCAGAAGAAGTTTCACCGCTCACACCTGCATTGATCACCTGGTAAGGAAGACCAAGAGAATCGATTTTTTTTTGAATGATTGCAGGAAAAGCTTCAGAAGGACTTATACCATAACCTGCGGTAAGACTATTGCCAAAAAAAACAATTGTTTTCTTCTTTGCAACGATGGCGCTGTCGTTTGTATTATTATTTTGATTACTGGCTGCTGGTTTTTTTTCATTGCTACATGCAGAAAACAGTATGATACTGCTGATAATAATAATGGATCCTTTATTCATATTACAAATATAGAACAACCAGTAAGCCTGCCATTATACCTTATTCCTTTCCGTGACATAGACATTCAAACCCATTAATGATTACCTTAGGCCTCACTAAACAATCAAGCAAAATGCTTCGCAATAGTTTATTATTGGTTTGTTTTTTTATCATGACAGGTTCAGAAAATAAACCAAAATGGAAATCCCTTTTTAATGGAAAGGATCTTAAAGGTTGGGAAGTAAAAATAGCCGGCTACCCGTTAGGTGAAAATTTTGGAAATACATTTCGTGTTGAAAATGGGATCCTCCAGACAAGATATAATGCCTATGATAGTTTCAGGGTTCGGTTTGGTGCTTTGTATTACAAAAAGAAATTTTCCAATTACCGGTTAAAAGTGGAATACCGGTTTATCGGGGAGTTAACACCTGGGGCTCCCTCCTGGGGTTTTCGTGATGGCGGTATACAATATCATTGCCAATCACCCGAGTCGATGAAGATCGATCAGTCTTTTCCGGTTTGTCTTGAATATAACTTGCTTGGGGGTAATGGAAAAGATGAACGACCAACAGGTGAGATCTGTTGTTCGGGAACTTATGTTTCAGTTGATGGCAAGCGAAATTCATCTTACTGCACACCACCGACTGTAAAGAGAACTTTTCATGGTGATCAGTGGGTAATAATGGAAATTGAAGTGAAGGGAGATATGATCCGGCATTTTGTAAATGGAGAAGAGATATTACATTTTGAAAATCCAAGGTACAATCCTGACCATGCCATTGGCAAAACATTCATATTAAACGGTGATGATAAAGTAAAAGAAGGTTATATCTCACTGCAATCAAACAGTCACCCAATGGATTTTCGTAAAATAGAAATCATGGAGTATTAGAAATCCATCAGCGTTGTTGTTTATCTTTAATACATGAAGGCCGGGTTTCTATTTATAAAAAAGTCAATTCCCATTATTTTATTAATAACGGTAACAGGCGCTTCTGCACAAAACACAACAGTTAAAAATAAAACTGAACGTTTACAACTGGCAGCTGAAATAGACAAATCCATCCGTACCGAACTATTAAATAAATGGTACCCGCAAAGCGTTGATAGCTTGTATGGTGGTTTTCTTACCACATTTACTTATAATTTTCTTCCAACAGGGCCGCAGGATAAAATGATCGTTAACCAGGCACGACATGTGTGGTCAAATGCTATTGCTTCACGTTTATATCCTGGTGTTGAGCATTATAAAAAATGTGCAGCGCAGGGTTTTAGTTTTTTAAAAAATAAAATGTGGGATAAAAGCAATGGAGGTTTTTATACATTGGTTGACCG
>DASTZB010000158.1:0-2975 GCA_035764525.1 Chitinophagaceae bacterium
GGAAGTAGTTCGTATTAATTCAGCCGTTTTAAAATCGTAAAGATTGAAGCTTACGCCTAACTCGTGAGATCTTATCTCATCATCCTGGCCGTAAACAGTGGGAGCTATGATTATGACGGAAAGCAGTGAAACAATTAATTGCTTCATAAAGAGGTAGTTTGGGTTTCAACAAAAATAACGGCTATGTATTACATCCTCAAATTAAATATTACTTTGATTTCCACCTATTTTTCAG
The DNA here is from genome assembly GCA_035764525.1 of Chitinophagaceae bacterium. Taxonomy (GTDB): domain Bacteria; phylum Bacteroidota; class Bacteroidia; order Chitinophagales; family Chitinophagaceae; genus VBAS01. The sequence goes on from DASTZB010000158.1 coordinate 236, forward strand.
GTTTTTTCTTACCAATCACTTCAACCCTCACCCTCGTAAGACCAGATTTTACATAATCCAATTTATCTGCAGCCTCACGACTTAGATCAACAACTCTTTTCATTCTTGTATGAAGCCTGTCATTTGTCTTGACAATTACACTCTTCCCATTTCGAAGATTAGTAACTTTTATCCAGGTACCGAGCGGTAACACATTACAAGCAGCAGTCATTTTTTTATGAGAATAAATTTCACCATTGGCTGTTTTCCTACCATTGAAACTGTTGGAATAATAACTTGCCGTACCATAGAAGATCTTTGGCTTAGAACTTTTGATCTCTATAGTATCACCTGCAAATAAATAAATGCCTGTAATTAAAAAAGCAATAAAAGGAAATACCCTCATTCACCATTCTTTTTGTTAGCAAAAAGCAGATCGATCATTTTCTTATCCTCGCCATAAATATCTTCAAAAAACCTGATCTGTCCGTCGTTTACTTCACAGGTAAAATACCTGATAAAAACTGGCACTTTTGCACGTATCGGGATACTGTGTTTTTCTTTTATTTCTAACCAATGAGTGAGTGAATCTACAGGAATCGGCTTGACTTTACTGCTTGTACTCGTACTGTTTTCATTATTCATGATATAATAAGCCATCTTTTCCCATTCCTGCACACGAACGCAGCCATGGCTAAAAGCCCTGGAATCAAAAGCAAAAAAAGAACGCTGATTGGTATCATGCAGATAAACCGAATATTTGTTATAGAAATTGAATTTTAGGATACCCAAAGCATTATCGTCGCCGCTTCCCTGGATCACTTTGAAAGGTATTGTTTTTTTATACTTATTCCAATTGACAGAATCAGGACTTACTTCTTCGCTTTTACCGTTCAATAACATATATCCCTTTTTCCTAAGATAACCTGTATCTTTTTTTAATCCCGGCAATATTTCCTTTTCAATAATACTGGAAGGAATGGTCCATTGGGGATAGGTGATCATCTCAGAAATGGCGCTGGTAAGTACTGGAGTTCTTGTCAGCGGTTTTCCAACAACCACCTTACTGCTTAATATCAGCGTATCATGACTGATCAATCGCAATGTAAAAGATGGAATATTTACCCAAATATATTTTTCAGGCAATGAATCGGGAAGCATTTTATAACGATCCATTGTGATAGCAATATGATCGAACTTTTCCCGGTCGGATAAGTTGAGCATCCGGATCGTTTGTGCACCGATCTTTCCGTCAGCAGTTAATTTTTTATCCTTTTGAAATTTTTTTAAACCAGATGCGAGTCGTAATGAATCGATCTCAGTAAAAGTGGAATCTATATATCCTGTTTCAAAAAGCCTTTTCGCAACTGATGCTCTTAATTCCTTTAAATTTTTATTGGGAAAAGTTATTTGAGTGATGGGATTGAAATCGGCAGTTTTCAAAAAACTCCTGGTCGCCTCTTTTAATTCACGATAACCCTCTTGTTTCGGCTCAAGAGTTGAGAGAATCACGTCAAATGAAAGACCTGATGCAGCTGCATTGAATTTAGAAAAAATAAAGTCTTCTGACAAAACAGAATCTTTTCTCATAGTGATACTGTCGCTGGGTAATCTTCCTAATTTGATATCATGAAAAATGCTTATTAATGCATCACTAAGCATCAGATCGGCACGGGCCCAGCTTGCAGCATCTCTCGTTTCCTTATCTTTAAATGCATCAGCAGCAAATAATTTTTTGATCACAGATAATTGGTGTGAATGATAATCGGTTGGAAAGAGTCCATACAACTTTGCATTTTCAATAAGTAATAAAAGCGAATCGCCTTGAGTCAACCATTTTTGAGAACTACTCCATTGCGATGCAAACAACTTTTGCTTATATAGATCAATAAGAGCAGGTAATTGATACAAATCTGTAGAATCGTCAATCTTCCCATTCTTTGATGCAGAATAATCAAGAAGATTTTTGATAAGGTTCCTGACCTGGTCATCCATTTTTTCAGGAGCTACCACTATCACTTTTTCCGGAGGCTTTCTTTTTTCCTTACAAGAAAAAATGCCTGCGCTGCAAACAATTATCCCGGCTGAAACCGCCAATCCATAACTCAGCGATGCAAAAAAAAATTTTATCCGACAGCTCATATTTTTTATACTAATTTTCCCGACAGAAAGATAATATGAAAGACAAAGTAAGAAATCGTTCTTGTTTCAGACTTTTCTTGTTAGGTAATTTTTTAACATGCTTTGTCCTTTCTTCCGGTGCGCAAATATTGCACGATTTTACTGAAATCGGAAGTTTTAATGAGCAGGAAAAAATCATTAAAAATCAGCCAAAAGATGTCGAGATCTGCATCAATGCTCCGTTGCATTTCAATAAAAAGGGCGAAACTTTTCTTGTTTTATTTACGTTACCGAACGGAAATAGCATTGAATGGTCAAAAGGAAAGAAAATGACCCCTGGTGATGACTGGCATTTTGATATCCAGCATATAGCCGCACAAACAAGATTTCTAAGAGAACTCGACAAAAAAAGTAATTATATAGTTGTCTATTTGATGGCAGAGCAAAAAAGTTGGCCAACATGGAAACGAACGACACCCGGTTCCCTTCTATTAATTCGAAACATCGTTGATACTTTATCTGGTCTGTTCAAAGAATATCATCCTAAAATTGTTTTAAATGGGCATAGCGGTGGAGGCAGTTTCATATTTGGCTATTTGGATGCAGTTGAAAAAATTCCTGATAATATTAAACGCATAGC
>DASTZB010000159.1:0-3379 GCA_035764525.1 Chitinophagaceae bacterium
TAAAACAAGTTTATGCGCTTTTTGCCATACAATCAAATCGGTAAAATTTTTAGCTGGTTCCATAAATAATGTGTCAATCTTCTGAATTCTGAATCCTGGCTACTGACTCCTCGGGTAAACTGAATATTTTATCCATCAATATCCATTTCTCACCAGTTCTTGCCCACGGCAATGCTTGTTGAAATTTCCACATCAATTTTTCCCATTCCTGGACTTTGGGATTAACCGTATCCATTGCAGATTTTTTTTCAAAACTAAAATCATCATCTGCTTCAATGATCATAAACATTCTATTGCCGGTGCGATAAATATCTAAAACCTCTATGCCAGAATCTTTAATGCTCTTGATTATCTCCGGCCAGACATTTTTATGATAGTCTTCATACTCAACAATCAATTTATTATCCTCCTTTAGATCTAAAGCGAGACAGTATCTTTTCATTAGTTTAAGGTTTATCCTTTGTACGCTATTGCTTTCTGCCGGCTGCTGCCCAAACCATGAATACCCAACTCGATCACATCACCAGGTTTTATATAAATTGGTTCGGGCTTCTGCCCCAACCCAACTCCCGCCGGTGTTCCTGTTGAAATAATATCCCCGGGCAACAAAGTCATGAACTGGCTAACATAAGAAACAAGATTTGGAATCTTAAAAACAAGATTCTTTGTATTCCCATCCTGCATCATCGTTCCATTTACCGTTAACCAAAGCCGCAGGTCATTTACATCTGTTAATTCATCTGGCGTTGCTAAATATGGTCCGAGCGGCGCAAACGTATCACAGCTTTTTCCTTTTACCCATTGCCCAGCTCGTTCTAATTGAAATTCTCTTTCACTGTAATCATTGTGTAAAAGATAACCGGCTACATAATTCAATGCAACTGCTTCATCAACATAAGAAGCCTTTTTACCAATCACCACGGCAAGTTCAACCTCCCAATCGGTCTTTTTACTGTTTTTGGGAATAATAAGATCATCATTGGGTCCAACAATAGCAGTTGTCGCTTTAAAAAAAATTACTGGTTCAGGGGGTAATGGCATTTTACTTTCAGTCGCATGATCAGAATAATTCAAACCAATACAAATGATTTTTGAAGGTCTTGCAATTGGCGCACCTAAGCGAATATCTCTTGATATTTCTTTTAACGTTTTTTCACTGATAATGGTTTTGAGGAGCGAAAGACCATCATTTTCAAAAAATTTTTCATCATAATCAGTGATATGCTCCGAAACATCAAACCATGCATCACCAATAATGACTCCTGGTTTTTCCTTCCCCGTATTACCAAAACGAATCAGTTTCATCTCATTTTATTTTAAATCCAATTGAATAATAGTATCAATATCATCAAGCACAACTCCATCTATATAAAGAAAAGCTCCCTCAGGCTGCTGCTTGAATTTTACTTCCTTAGTTCCATTCATTAAAAAAGCTTTTGAGATCTTTTCTTTTAATTCAGGAATAAAAACAAAAGCAGGGTTCTCTGGTTTATTGAGAATGTGCATATAAACCGTTTTGCCTTTTAGGGTCATCGTTCCCCAGTCTTTCGGTGGAATTATATTCCCTCTTGTTCCATAAATGGTTTGCCCATTTTGTTCCATCCATTTACCAACCGCTTTTAATGTGTCAGCAAATTCAGGTTGTATAGTTCCATCTGGCATCGGTCCAACATTCAACAAAAAATTTGCATTATAGCCTGCGGCTTTCACCATGTATTGAATTATTTTTTTAACCGATTTATAATTTCTGTCAGTGATATTAAAGCCCCAGCTATCGTTCATTGTCTCACAGGTTTCTAATGGTAATTCAGAAACTGAAGCCCCACCGAATCCTGTTGTATTATGACCGGGCAAGTCTTTTTCAAAGGCCTGGAAATCCTCCCCGGGAATAGGAGACAAATGGTGATTATTGCTGATCAAACATTTTGGTTGTAAACTATGAATGAGTTTATAGATCTCATCATAATGCCAGTTTACTTTTGAAACCTGTTTCTTATCCAGGTCATTATCCAGCTGATCCCAATGACCATCGAACCAGATACCGGATATTTCTCCATAGTTAGTTAACAGCTCAGTTAATTGGGCTTTCATAAACCGGATATAACCTTCCCAATTACTTTTTTCTGTTCTTCCGGTTCCTTTTCCAGTTCTTCCTGTTTCATACTGATAATCGCTGCGGTACCAATCAAGCAATGAATAATAACAAAATAGTTTGATGCCTTGTTTGTGACATTCATCTGCCAATTGTTTCAATGCATCTTTGTGATAAGGAGTGTTTGTTATTTTCCAGTCAGATTGTTTTGTATCCCAATTACTGAAACCGTCATGGTGACGGGAGATAAATGTTATATATTTCATGCCTGCAGCTTTGGCGATCCCAACCCATTTTGCCGGATCAAAATTTTGAGGATTAAAAATATGGATGAGTCTTGTATATTCATCTACTTTAATATTCCTGTTATTCATTACCCATTCACCGGCGCCAAGCACACTTGATGCACCCCAATGAATGAACATTCCAAATTTTATATCCTGGAATTCTTTTCTTGCATCTAAATTTTCAGGTGTTGGGCTATATGCATCCTGTGCAGATGAAAAAACTACAGTTAAACCAAATGTTATAATGAAAAATATTTTTTTCATGTTTCCTTTAATTATTGAGTTTCACGAAACCCCCATCAACAAGATAATCACAACCTGTAATAAAAGATGCTTCATTACTACATAGATATAAGGCAAGTGCGGCAATCTCGTCGGGTGTTCCCATTCGCCCGATCGGTTGCGTCTTTGAGAGTTTATCAAACATCTCTTCTTCTTTACCCGGGTAATTATTTTTCAAAAACCCATCAACAAACGGCGTATGTACTCTTGCCGGTGAAATAGAATTGCAACGGATATTTTCTTGCAAATAATCTTTTGCCACACTTAATGTCATCGCCATCACCGCACCCTTTGCGGTACTGTATACAAACCGATCTGGTATTCCCACCTGTGCAGCTATTGATGCCATATTAATGATACAACCACCGCCTGCTTTTTTTAGTTGAGGTATTGCTGCATGAATGCAATTATAGACTCCTTTTACATTTACAGATATTACTTTGTCAAAATCTTCCTCTTTTGTATTATCTGCTTTGCCGATATGAGCAATGCCCGCATTATTTACTAGGATGTTTATTGCGCCAATATTTTCAAATATTGTAACCACCTCTTGCTGGTTGGCAACATTGCATTTATCCACAAAGGATTTCCCATTATCTTTTTTGATCTCTTCAGCAGTTTCATTTGCCGTGTCTGTATTCCATTCTAAAATATGAACAACAGCCCCCTGCATTGCAAAAAGTTTTGCAATGGCTTTCCCGATCCCGCTTCCACCGCC
>DASTZB010000160.1:0-6784 GCA_035764525.1 Chitinophagaceae bacterium
ATAAATTGCTTTATAGCTTCTACTACCGGGTGTCTTCCATTGGTTAGTTCACCGGCATCGCCTACAAGTATTATTCGTTGACTAATGGTATCAGTTTGTGCAGTCAGAGAAAAATGAAAGCCAAGAAGCAGGAAAACATAAAGCCCGGTAATTTTTTTCATTGCCATTTGTAAATGTTGAGCCTGGTTTAAAGGATTGCATAAAATAATGATCTAATTGCAATCAATCAAAATTCTACTAAAAAAACCGTGCCGTGGATCAACTGGTCCGGCAAAAGCTGGTGTTCATCACCTGGCATTTATTTAGTAATTAAAAACAGGTAAGTTAAGCAAAAGTTCCTCTATATTTACAGAAGATCGCCCCATTAACAAATTGATTTCAATAAAAGATTGAACCCTCCTTTTAAAGTTCCAGAGTCCCGTTTGCCTTCATCCTTTTTCAATAAAATCATTTATATTTATTTATAGGATCAACTGTTATTTACTGCTTAAATATTGTTTATGAACCGTAACCACCAATTGCTCAGCATTGCATTTATTTTATTTTTGATAATGGGTTTTGTATTTAGCGGCGCAGCACAAACAGATTCTGCCTCGGCGCCCGGCTCCACAAAATTTAAGACCAATAGCTCCAGGAAATTCTGGAGGGGTGCCAACTATCGGAAAGAATGGTTGACACCGGTAAAGGCGCCAATCATCAACCTTTCAACTGAAAAAGGAGGATTGAAAATTATTAAGCTTGGCGGTGGTAAACAATCAAAGTCTTTACGGATGGAAGACCCGACTGGCAGACAATATGCTCTCCGGTTGATCGAAAAATTTATCACATCCAAAACTTTACCTGCAGAACTGCAAAGCCAGGCGGCAGAAGATCTGGTTGCCGACGGCGTATCTGCATCTTATCCCTATGCTGCTTTATCGGTACCGATATTATCCGAAGCGGCTGGTGTTCCTTATAATAAAGTAAAACTGGTTTATATACCCGATGATCCATTACTTGGCGAGTACAGAAATGATTTTAAAAACAGGCTTGCATATTTTGAAGAACGATTGCCCGAATCTGTGAAAAAAGGAGAGGACAGTTATGAAGTAGCGGTAAAATTGAAAGAAGATAATGATGATAATATAGATCAACGTGCGGTTCTCAGAGCCAGGATTTTAGATTTTTTTATTATGGATTTTGACCGGCATGAAGATCAATGGCAATGGGCTGCAATTGATAAAGACAAAGGCAAAACATATTTTCCAATTCCACGTGACAGGGACCAGGCATTTTTTATTAACCAGGGAGTGATGCCCGGCATAGCAAAAATGCCCTGGGTTGTTCCGCAGCTGGAAGGTTTCAAACCCAAAGCAAAAAATATCAACAGGTTCAACTTCGCTGCCCGAAACTTTGATCGCTTTTTCCTGACAGAACTTAACGAGCAGGATTGGAAAAAAGAAGTGGATGAGTTTATTCCAAAGATGACGGATGAAGTAATTGACAAAGCCATCAATGAGCAACCGAAAGAGATAAGATCAATTTCGGGTGATAAGATTATAAAAATATTAAAAGAACGGCGCAAATACCTTGCTGCGGATGTAATGCGGTACTACCGTTTTCTTTCAGAAATTGTAAGCGTCTCAGGCAGTGATAAAAAAGAATTATTCGATATAACCAGGAACGATGATGGCTCTGTTTGGATACAAGTGTATAAGATCACAAAGGAAGGAGAACAATCAACTAAGATGTATGACAGGATCTTTAATCCTGCAGTGACCGAAGAAATAAGACTTTATTCTTTCGGCGGGGAAGACAAATTTTTAATAAAAGGTAATAACGATAAAATAAAGATCAGGATGATCGGTGGTGATGGACAGGATATGTTTGAAAATATGGGTTCAGGCGGCGGCAATATTGTTTATGATAAGAAGAGTGAGAATAACAAACTGACCGGTGATCTGAAAAATAAAATGGCGAATGATACGATCGTGAATTCTTATAACCGGTTAGATTATAAATATAACCAAACGATCCCTACATTACTCGCTAACTATAACTCTGATGATGGAGTGATCCTGGGCTTGTCTGTGAAATTTATTAACCAGGGCTTTCGCAAAACGCCGTATAAGAACATGCATGAAATTGGCTTTGCACATGCTCTTGCTACCAAAGCGTTTGAATTCAGATATGGCGCAGAATATTACAGTGTATTTGGAAGAAATACTGACTTGTTAACTTATATAGGTATTAAGGCGCCTAATGTCACCAACTTTTTCGGTTACGGAGATGAGTCAATTTATGATAAGACCAAACCAGGTAAATACAAATATTACAGGGCCAGGTACAACACTGGCGATGTAGCAGTTCTATTACGTAAACGATTTTCTGAAAAAGTAATGTTCACTTTTGGCCCTGCTTACCAGTATTATTCAATGGACTCAACAGATAATTTGGGTCGGAATATTGTTACAGCGTTTCCCGGAAAGAAGCCCACCCTTTTTGAAAAACAATCTTATTTAGGCGGCCGTTATTCTTTTATTGTGGATACCAGAAATAATAAAGTCATTCCAACGAATGGTATTTACATGAGATTGACGGGACGCCATTTGTCAGGATTAAATGATAACAGTTATAATTTCACCCAATTCAATGGCGATCTTACTTTCCATTTACCGATCGTTAAAAGAACGCTGATACTTGTAAATAGGGTAGGTGGTGGTCATAACTTTGGTGATTTCGAATTTTACCAGGCACAATATCTTGGCGGCGAGGACAACATAAGAGGATATCGTAAATACAGGTTTGCCGGCCGTTCCAAAATTTTTAATAATACTGAACTCAGGTGGAGGGTGGCAACCTTCAGAACTTATCTTTTTCCAGCATACTTTGGATTTTATGCGTTTTATGATGCTGGTAAACTTTGGGAGGATGGTTCTGACTCCAGCACGGGATGGATCAATGGCTATGGAGGTGGAGTATGGATAGCGCCACTTAGCAGGATCGTGTTATCTGTCAGCTATACAGTATCAAAAGAAGATAAATTACCAATCGTAAGTTTAGGTTGGAAATTCTGATAATAATACTTTTTATTTTTTATAAGAAGCCGCTTCATTAATGAAGCGGCTTCTTCATATTGAAGAACTGCTGCGTAGAGAATAGAAAAGCTATTATTCAAAAAAAGTAATCGCTGTACTGTTATTAAAGCGCTATTCTTACTACGGCTCATTAATTTTTTAATGCGTTTGTCGTGAAGAAAAAAAAGATTTCATATTCTGGTTTTTATACTAATTTTAAGTTTAATCATTAATCGTTAACTAGAACAACCTATTTATGAAAAAAGAGATTGTAAAATGGGTATTATTATCCTGCATGGTGTCACTAATTATCTCCTGTAGTGATCCAAAAAAAGAAGGAGCCGTTGCAACTGCAGTTGACAAAGAACAGATCAAAAAACAAATCCAGGCCAAAGAAGATGAATTTGCTGCAACCTATAATGCAAGGGAAATTAAAGATATAGGCTACTATGCAGATGATGCGACAACCTTTTTTCAGAACATGCCGGCATTAGTAGGCAAAGAAGCAATTGTAGAATTTTTAAAGTCCGATTTAATGACGGCGAATTCCAATAAAATTTCATTTAAAACTGATGAAGTTTTTGTATCTAATGATGGAAACCAGGTTGTAGAAGTTGGCTATTTTAAAGTTGTTGATTCTACAAACACCACGATTAATAAGGGCAATTATATGAGTCTTTTTGAAAAAAGAAATGGCAAATATGTATGCGTAAGAGATATGAGTGCGTCTGACGTTCAGCTCTCTGATCAATAAAAGAGATAAAATTTATTCCTGCAGCGGTTAGGTGAAAAGTTTTTCGCCTAACCGTTCTTGTTTGCTGACAACTTAAAATCTCCAGTTAATCATCTTCTTCGGCCTCCGCCACCGCCGCCTCTCGCCGCACCACCTCCACTATAACCTCCACTACTCCGGGTACGACCTGAAGCTCCTGAAGAAAGATTTGATGTGGAAGCTCGGTTAGACGTGCCTGTGGATGCACGGTTGTTGGATACTCCTGAGGAGGCTCTATTAGATGTACCTGCCGAGGGACGATTGGATGTACCAGTTGATGGGCGAGTGGAGGCAGAAGTTCTGTTTCCTCCCCGATTCGCAGATCCGGTTCCATAATTACCCTTTGCCCTGTTATCGGATACGGTAGTGGATCTGTTTCTGTTGTTATTGTAATGATTAATTTGATTCCTGTTCCCCGTATTAATGATAACGTTATTATTACCACCATGATAATGACCGCCATAATAACCACCATGGTAACCCCAATGATTGGAACGATAAATACCAACTGCCATTACTGTTGCAAATCCAAACCAGGGCGGATAATATCCGTAATAATAAGGAGGGTAATAGGGCACATAGGCTGGTGAATACACATACTGTACGATAGGTGCAGATTGAACCACTACGGTAGTCGTTGCCGGAACGTTTACAGTAACAGGATTTTCACCCGTATACCCCGGGTTAGCGGTGACAGAAGAATTTCCTTTTGGCTCGATAACATAATCTTTTCCGTACAGATCCTCGTCACCAACCGCCTGGATTGAAACTTTATCGCTTTTATCTTTACTTACTAAAATGACAGCGACATCCTGTGTTTCAGTTTTGGTGACATCAACCTGGAGTATAAAACTAAAGGCGTCACCATCTTTCTTGGTTGTCACTTTGATAAAATCAACTTTTTTATCCAGGTTTAAGTCAAGGTTATTGATTCCGGTTTTTTCATCGTTTAAAGATTTTTCAAATGCCTCTATAGTTTTTGACTTTTGAAACACGGTCAATACAGCATAAAGATCCAGGTTATCCCCGGGCAAGCCTAATAACTCAGTTGAATCCTTTGCAGCTTGAGAAAAAACAGGTAAGCTTAACAAGCTCATTGCGACTACTAAAAAGGATAATTTCTTTTTCATGATCTGTAAGATAAAAATGATAAATGGTTTCATTTGTAAGGTAACAAAAAAACACATATAAAACTGGCTCTTTTTAAAAGTGCAGCGTGCTATTCATCCCTGATGAGTCAATTTCTTTTATGAAACATTTTATTGTAAACAATTTGCAAGTCTAAATTTATCATTTTACAAGTTCTCTCAGGTCCACCATTTTTTGCTCAACAGCATCGAGATGTTGTCCTGGAATCAAGGCAATTTTCAAGAGCCGGTTTTCAAACTCGGCGAAGTTGGATGATCATGATAACTGACACGGGCAGATTCCATTTTATAAATGCGATTGATCCTGCGCCAGCTGAAAAATAAGCTGACTACTATCATCCCGATTATTGGTGCGGTCCAATAAAGCCAATGATCAGTAAAATTTTCGGCGATCAAAGCTGGGCCAAAACTCCTGGCAGGATTGGTACTGCAACCTGACAGTGGAGCTTCTAACCAGGTAAGTATTGCATATAAAAAAGGAATTCCATAAGGAGTATAATTCCTTAAATTCTTTCTTCCAATAAATATGTATAAGTAAATAATGAGGCAGGCAGTAGCAATGATTTCACCTATAAAAGCAGACTTTAATCCCGCATCACCCGGTAAAGTAATTCCGTATTGAATGCTTTCTCCTTGTTTTCCCCAGAATAATAAAGGTATTGTTCCAAAAACACCTCCGATTACCTGACTAATAATATATCCAATCATTGTACTTGATCTTATTTTTCCACGCAGCCAAAACGCAAGTGTAACGGCGGGATTTATATGAGCCCCACTGATTTTTCCCACAGGAGATATTGTTACCAGGCATCCAACTGTGCCAAACATAAACCCCGTTAGCAGTCGGCGGGATGATTCAGAAGGAATGAGTTTTGCAACGACTGAACCGTCTCCCCAATTAAAAATGACAATACTAATTCCAAAAAAAAGAAGCAGCCCTGTCCCTATACCTTCTGCCACAAATAATTTCCAATCCGATTTTGGTGTATCCATAAGTTACTTTCCGGGTATCAGGAAAAATAAAGTTATATTTTTTATTAAAGGGTATCAGATAAAAGAAAGAATAAATTATAAGGTTCAGGATCTTACAAGAGTATCAGTATCTTTTGTGATCAGGTAACAGCAATATCAAAACGAAGAAGAGATAATAGCATTAAATTTATATTCCCTACCTTAAAAGAATCAAGCCCATAAACAACAATAAGAAATCAAGATTTTGAAAATAGAAGCAAGCAATAAGAAAAAAAGCCATCGTGTTAGAAAAATTATCCTTTGGACAATTGGGATTCTTCTGGTCATTATTATTGCGGGTTCTGTTTATGCATATTATAATCTAAACCGGATACTTACAAATGCGTTGCACAAAAGCTTTGATTCAAATATTGCTTCAGATGTTTATGAATTAAAATTTGAAAACCTAAGTGTCAATTTCCTGTTGGGTGATGTTAAAGTATACAATGTAAAATTGCAGCCGCGGGAAAAGCCTTTACAGGATTATCCTTATATCAATAGCGCATTCAGCCTTACCACGCAAAGAATGATACTTAAAAATGTTGAACTAATGACCTTGATAAAAGAGGACAGACTGGTGCTCGAAAAAATTGAAATAATAGAGCCAACAGTTGATCTGAGGATCGAAGATAAGATCCCGATATTCCTTCCTTTTAAAGACACTACTGTAACTGCAGGTAAAGAGAAAACAAACAATAAGAAATCCATTGAATCATTTTCTCTGAAAGAGTTTAATATGGCTGATGCCGCGTTTCATGTTTCAAATTTGGCAAAAGAAAGAGAATTCAATATTAAAA
>DASTZB010000161.1:0-11797 GCA_035764525.1 Chitinophagaceae bacterium
TTCTCCAAATTGTGATGATGCATCTGCATTTGCCGAAGCTTCAAACTGGTAACGATCATCGAAGCTATAGGTAAAGTTGCCATAGCCAGAAGCAAGGCGAGTATTTATTTTGCCGGTTATTGGCCGCTGGTTGGAATAGGCATTACCAAAAGCGAGGTCAGTTAATTTATCACTGGAAAAACCGATCAGCTCAATACCAGCGGATTCACTTTTTGTTTCCATGGCTGTAGCACCCACTGATGTATAGAATTGGTGTCTGTCGATCTTTTTATTATAATGAAGATTTACTGTTCCTTCCCAGTTTAAGAATTCGCTGGTTGTTTGATTGTATTGTCCTCTTTTGAAGAAATCATTGGGTGTAAAATTTGCAAAAGCGGTATGGCTTGGAGGAAGAAAAGTATTATGCTCATCCGATTGTTTAGCAATACCAAATCTTCCTTCAAATTTGAAACCACGACCGATCATCCAATTGAGTGAAGTTAAATTGCTCATTCTTGAATAAGCATGATCATCAGTTGTTGATATGACCCCATTGTAGGCAGGATTGTAAAAACGGACCGTATTTCCCTGGTAAGTATATTCCTCCAGGATGCGTTTCATCTCACCAGTTACAGAATCATAGGGATTCCAATATCCATTCTGGCGGGAATAATCTGCAAGACTTCCATAAGGAGAATTTGATGAATTCGATTTCAGATAAGTAAGGTAATTCGTAATCACAAGATTTTTAATGCGGGTACTTATATGACCTCCAAAATTCACATTCTTTCTTGCCGACCCTTTCGTGGCACCTTGTATGTCGTTATAAGAGAAATCCAATCCATAGTTTATATCGTCATCGCCGCCATCAAGTGATAAATAATGTTTGCTGCCCACGCCAGTTCTTGTTGGTAACTCCAGCCAATCAGTATTGACTCCTTTATTTACCTGGTACAACCGGGATTGATAAAGCGGGGAGTTACCTGCATAAAGTCCAGCTGCTTGCTCCAGTCGAAGTTTTTCGGAAGAGTTCAATAAGTTATAAGAAGAAAGATCAGGCGTGGTTACCTGTACCTGTCCTGAATAAGTAATATTAAAAACACCTTTCTGTGGAAGTCTGGTTTGAATTAACAATACTCCGTTGCCACCTCTTACACCGTATATAGAGGTAGCAGCAGCATCTTTTAAGATGGTGATCTTTTCAATCCTGTTTATATCAATATCCAGCGCTGTTTGAAGAGCTACCTGTACCCCATTTAATAAAATAACCGGCTGGTCAGGATTCATGATATTACTTGCTACAAAATCACCTACCGAAGGATTAAGTTGCACACCTGTTGAAACATTTCCTGTTTGACTGGCAATGGTAGCTGACGCGGGGAAATTATAGGCGCCTCTTATTTTTACTGATGGAGCAACATTTGGATCATCGCCATACTTATTGTCTCTTGAAACGATAAATGACGGATCATAATATTTCAAAGCTTCTGCAAAATTCAATGGGTTCACTTTCCGAAGATCATCACCTTTCACAATTGTAGCTGCACCTGAAAAATGTTCGACGGGTCTTTCATAAAATCCATTGTTATAATTGCCCGTTACACCCGGAATTTCTCTTTTTGAAAGACGCAGTTGCAGCGCTGCTTTTGCTTTTTTGGATTGAGCCAGGTACCCGGCCTTAGATACAGTGACAAAACTTCCGGCGGGAATACTGTCAAATTCAATAAAGCCTTTACTATTTGTATATCCTCTTTTAGAACCAACAGTAACATACACACTATCCAAAGCTGCACCGTCCATTAAATCTTTAACCGTTACTTTAATTTTTCCCAACGTCTTTTTGGGAATTGAATCTTTTGGTGTTTGTAGATAAAAACCAGTTTTTTCTGCAGCAGCACTTGAAGAAAAACATAAAATTGAAAAGGCTGCAGTCAAAGAGAACAGTAAATGCTTCATGAAAAAATGTATAAGTTTTGATTCGTTCATTTTCGCTCAGTTGATAATGTCTTTTACTGACAAACTTCTAATGCTAATACTTGTTTCCGATCAAATGCCTCAGTCCAATCAACTCAACACAAGAATTCCGATGTTAAGGTAAACCGTTTTTGAAGGGCAGAAATCAAGCTTTTGACCAGTTAAACCTTCTATTTGACCAAATCGAAAATCCGGCTGATGAAATTTTGGTTGCGTGGAAGACCAAGCTTGTCAGTTAAAGACTACTCTTGGTCAATTGGTTATAAAAACAAACCAGTTATTTTTTCAATTTGTAGGTAAGATTAAATTCTTACAAGTGTATATTGTGACAGGATTAAATTTAAATACTGAACTTTTGTTAGCCCCTCCCTTTAGAAGAAGTGGTTTACTTGTTTTTTTTGTCCATTGGATGGCTTGGTTGATATTGCATTTTATCGTCTTTATTCCAACGCTTGTCAATAGTAAAATACAGTTTGGAGAGCCTTTCATCTATACACATTTTGTTATTCCCACGTTGAACTTTTTACTATTCTATGTGGTCGCCTTTTATCTAATACCCGGGATGGCCACGCTTGAAAAAAAATGGTTGTGGATAGTGGCCGCTTCCCTGGTAATTGCCGTCATCTATACCTACGGGAGATTTCGGCTCCAGGCAATTCAGGACGAGTATCTGTTGAGTCAAAGCCGTATGTTTGATAAATTTCCCCGCAAATCCGCATCGGAATCGCTGGGACCTTTCGATTATCTTTTCAGATCTTATGCATTTTCCAGGAACAACCTCCTGATTAGTGTATCTACTGTTGTTGTTGGATTTGCTTATCGTCTTTTATTGCTTTGGTACCAGCAGGAAAAGCTCAGAAAGGACCTGGAAAATCAAAAACTCCAGGCCGAATTATCTTTTTTGAAAATGCAGGTGAATCCGCATTTTCTTTTTAATGCACTGAATAATATCTATTCATTAGCTGTAATGGAAAAAAGCAAAAAAACAGGTGATAGCATTATGAAGCTATCTGAATTGATGCGTTATGTGTTGTATGAAAAAGAAGATGCTGAAAACAAAGTGAGCCTGGATAAAGAGATACGACATATCAATAGCTATATAGATTTGGAAAAACTGAGACATCCAGGAGATATTTATATCAATTTTTCAATCGAGGGAGACACAAACAACAAACGAATTGCCCCCCTTCTGCTTTTCCCACTGATCGAGAATGCTTGCAAACACGGCATTCTTACCGACTCGGAAAAGCCGGTCGATATACAATTAAATGTCAATGCCACGCATCTTAACTTTTCGATTGAGAACTTTAGTAATGGTTATCTAAAAGATGAAGTTGGTGGTATCGGTATTCCAAATGTTCAAAAGCGTTTGGAACTCATCTATGGGAAAAATCATACCCTCGATGTAAAAAAGACAGAGGAGAAATTTCTTGTGAATTTACAGTTACCTTTATGAGTGAACCAACCACTCTCTCTATGTTAAAATGCATGGTGATCGACGATGAGCCATTAGCCATTCAATTGCTGAAAGACCATATCAGCAAAGTTCCTTTTTTGCAACTGGAAAACACTTTTAATAATCCAATGGAAGCATTGGTCAATTTCAATTCAAACCCTGTTGACCTTATTTTTCTGGATATCCAAATGCCACAGCTTAATGGCGTTCAATTTATGCAATTGCTGCAAAACCGGGCACAGGTTATTATATCATCGGCCTACCACGAGTATGCAATTGAAGGGTTTGAGCATAATGTGATTGATTACCTGTTAAAGCCTATTTCGTTTGAACGTTTTTACCGGGCCGTAGAAAAGGCATACAATCTTAAAAATCCATCACAAAAACTCAATAAGTCACAGGAACTGTATCCTGAAACAGGCGGGTACATTTTTGTGAAGGTCGAAACTAAAATGGTGAGGGTGGAGCTGGATGATATTCTCTTTATTGAAGGTTTAAAAAACTACGTTTCCATTTATACAAAAAATCAACGCATCGTCACGCTGCAGGTAATGAAACAACTGGAAGAAGTTTTACCTCCAAATCGTTTTGTAAGAGTTCATAAATCATTTATTGTTGCGATCGATAAAATAAATTCTATCGAACGGCAGGAGATACTTATAAAAGACCGCCTTATTCCTATTGGCAATACTTACCAGGAACATTTTTTCAAATTACTTGAAACGAAAAAAGCCTGAGAATCTTTTTCAGATATAAATTTTACAAAATTGGATTGGTTCCCTGTTTGAAAGACGCTGCCCACGTTAAAACTTTACTGTTATTATTTGTCAACGCTTTTTCTTCTATTTATTTTTTAAACACCACTGAATATAGAAAAACCGCCGTCAACATTTACTACTGTTCCTGTTACAAATCTTGACGCATCACTCAATAACCATATGAGAACTCCGTTCAACTCGGCAGGTTCCCCAAAACGATTAAAGGGTGTATTTTTTATCACCAGCTCCCCCCGCTCCGTCATTGTTCCATTGCCATTTGTAAGTAAGTTTTTGTTTTGCTCAGTAAGAAAGAATCCTGGTGCGATCGCATTCATTCGTATCATATCTCCATAGCGTTTTCCTAATTCTACTGCAAACCATTTGGTATAACAATCAATGGCGCTTTTTGCCATACTATAGCCGAGCACTTTTGTAATTACACGTTGCGACGCCATGGAAGAAATATTAACAATGCTTCCTTTTCCCTGTCTGGCAATTACCTCTCCGAAGATTTGTGTGGGCAGCATTGTTCCAAATAAATTCAGATTCATTACTTCTTTGAGAGCGGCAATGTCTAGCTGAAAAATATCCTGATCCGGTGCTATAACGGCTTGCGGCATATTACCCCCCGCTGCATTTACAAGACCATCAATTTTTCCAAATTCGTTTAGCACCATTTTCTTCGCAGCCAGGAGTTGTTGTACATCAGTTACATCAGCTATCAGGGTAATTGCCTTACCCCCATTCCGGACAATTTCTTTCACTCTTTGCGTTGCTATTTTTTCATTTCTTCCCAATAGACCAACGATGGCGCCTTCTGCTGCCAATGCATTAATAAAAGAATGGCCAAGTACACCCGTAGCTCCGGTAACTACGATCACTTTATCTTTTACTGAAAAAATATTTTCCATTTAATAACTTAATAACGTAATGATGTATCTCTTGAATCAGCATATGCTTTACTATAATCCAATCTTTTAACACTGCCGGCTATATAACTAATGCCCTGAAATATGTGTTGCACATAAACAGGGTCGGTATAATCTTTTTTATCGTGACCCAAAACAGTACACCATGTGTGGCCTCCATCAAAGTCGTTGGTCCATACTGCCGGATACAATTCAGAAAAAGTACCGGCGTTTTTAATGATGAGATTTTTTTGCGTGGTATCTGATGTATTCAAAGTAGTGATATCATGCGCCATTATAGCTTTAGAGCCGGGATACAACTCTTTGGCAAAATAACATTCATCTTCTTTCTCCCATACCTTAGGTAAACCCTGGACAGAAGGATGCGAAGGGTCGATCACCTTTACCGAAAATTTTTGAAATTTTGCATGCCATGAAAAAGTTCCGCCCAGCATCATCTTAAACCATTTCCAGTTTCGTTCAGTTCCTGTAACAGAATGAATCCCTACAAACCCTCCTCCTGCTTCTATATATCGTCTGAAAGCCAGTCGCTGTGCGTCTGTGTCAAAGACATCGTTATTGGTGCTTGGGAATATTAGCAAGGTATAGTGCTTAAGATTTTCTTCAGTCATCACAGAAGCGTTTGCGGACGTATCCACTTTGAATCCATATTGTTTACCTAATTTCTGAATACAACTTACAGCGCCGGGGATATTATCATGCACATACCCGTTTCCATTTTTGGTATAAACAAGTACACTTACTTTTTTCCAATCTACTCTGGTCTGTGCATTGAGATTTCCACCAATGGAAAAAAGAAGTGGTATGAAAAATAAAATTATAAACCTTTTAAGTTCTTTCATATAAAAATATTAAGTGATTATTTGACACCACTTTTAGTTGCATTCTGAATTGCGTGTGCTACATTGGAACTTAAATAAATGAATGTGATTAATTATTGAGTTATCATTTCCACCTTTTTTATATTTTTTACAGAAACAAGCATTTCTTTCTTTTTCTTCATAAAAACAAGCACACTGTCCCTTTGCTCCTTGATCACTCACTCCACTATCACATCATCAGATAAGCCGATTACTTTTAAATTTGTTTTATGCTCAATGAAATAAGTATAGGCAGACTTGGTATAAGTGGAAACGACTGCGTTGTTGGTTGGGGTGGCTCCTTTTTTTGTGGTAATAATAATTACTCCAAATGCACCTTGCGCCCCGTATTCAGCTGTAGAAGCAGCATCTTTTAAAACACTTATCTCATCTACATCCTGAGGATTCATATTCCCAATATCTCCTGAGAATATGGAACCATCTACAACAAACAGCGGAGGCTTTTGATTGTTTAAACTGCTTGCTCCTCTCACTACAATAGTTCCACCACTCCTGTCATTTGAAATTTTTACGTCAAGGCCCGGGACATCACGGAGCATTTCATAAATCGTTTTATAAGTTCCGGGAGTCACTTTATTAGATCCTGACTGGGCATGTGCAATTGCAGAGATTAAAAAAAATAAAGAAAAGAAAACCCAATTGATGATGAATTTATTTTTTTTCATAAAACTTAATTTTTAAGTGGGTCGTCTTTTGTTATTACTTCCTAACAACATAATTGGTTCCGTATGGAAACCGCTGCGGTCTTGATAATAATTTATTCGCTTCAACATTCCCATTAAAAATTTCTTTTTTAGGATCCCAATACAATTTCTTTCCAATTTTCATCGCTGCATGCGCCACCAGGCATGCACTGCATGAACGATGTGCTACTTCGGCAGGGCTGATAGTTGGTTTTTTGTTTTGAATACAATCCAACCAGTTACCAGACTGAGAATGGAACAATGGTAGGAAAGCTGTTCAAAGCAACAGTACCGGCAGTTAGCTTAATAGTATCTTTTAAAAAAATCCTACGGCCATTAGATGGTTTTAAATGATCCATAAATATATTTTTAAAAAAAGAAAGCATGCATTCAATAGCAAAGAATACTTTAAATGCATGCCTCAACTAAGTAAATTACTCAGGTATTACATCCAACGGGGGAACATTCGACTCTGCACCAGAGTATCCAATGTTTTGATTGATTCGTCCCTCTGTATTAGCCAGAATAGCAGATTGCGGAATGGGCCACAATACATGATATTGACTGATTCTAAATACATCCTGGTGAATAGTAACGAAATTCTTTGCATAAAAAACGTTCTTCTCCAAAATTCTATCCACCATAAAATTAGAAGTAGAAAAATTAGTCAGTGTATAAGTTTTACCATTATAAGGCTGCCCGGTTTTTGCAAACAGATAAGCGATCCTGGTCAACTCTGTTTTCCGGCCTTCTTCATAATATAACTCCCTGGCTCTTTCGTCTAATATAGTACCGATACTCATATTCGCAGCTGTATAAGCAGCACAGCCTGCTCTTTGTCTTACTTTATTTACATCAGCCGCAGCATTGGCCAAATCGCCTTTCCAAACATAAGCTTCTGCACGAATCAGGTAAGTTTCTGCGAGACGCATTACATACCAATCCGTATTACCACCTCTCATCGGTGTGTTTTCTACGTCCGGTATATATATTTTATAATGTGGCCATGGATACCATTGACGTAAAGTATCGGAGCATAAAAGTGCTCCTGTTGCACTATACAAACGTAATCTTTGACCATAATAAGGGTCAGCAGGGGGCTTTTTCAAATCTGGGTTACTATATCGTAGGTTTTCCATATACATCCAGTTACCGGATGTTGAATCATGCCTGAGGTCATTTACATCATCCCATATTTCTTTATAATGGTAAGAAGTTGAACGGCAACGGCCGATGCCACGGCCATACAATTGCATATTATCAATCTCAACACCGGCAAGAGGAGATATACCTGTACCGCCATTTGGTGTTCTGATACCTGCTATGGATATACCGGGGGCTGCCTGCCGCATCGATTGAATACCACCGACAAATCTACCAGCATTTCCAAAGGCATCCGTAACTAAGAATAATACTTCAGTATTGGTTGCGGCAGCTTTATTTGCCGGACGGTGTAAATCCCAGGTAACATTTTTAGTGGCAATACCTGCATCCACGCCAAATCTTGCAGTCATTAATTTATAAGTACCATTATTAATAACGGCGCTGGCAGCAGCAATTGCATCATCAAACAGGCCTAGTGCAAGATCAATTTTTGCTAATAAATGATAAATGGCACCTCTGTTTACATCACCTCTATCGGAAGTCCAGGGTACCCAAAGAACAGCACTGTCAAGGTCTCTTTTCATTCGCTGCAAAATCACTTCTCTTTTTACAGAAGCGTAATCTGTTTTTACACTAGTTAATTCTTTTAAAGGGCAGGGCACATCACCAAACTGATTAGTTAAACGGTAATAATCATACGCCCTGTAAAAATATGCTTTACCCTTAATAATATTTTTAGTAGCATCAGCAATGGCTGTTGCTGCAGGAAGCCGGGAAATAATGGTATTTGCTAAACGAATACCAATCCATTCCTGTTCCCAATACCAACC
The DNA here is from genome assembly GCA_035764525.1 of Chitinophagaceae bacterium. Lineage (GTDB taxonomy): Bacteria > Bacteroidota > Bacteroidia > Chitinophagales > Chitinophagaceae > VBAS01. Next base: position 8,595 of record DASTZB010000161.1, read on the forward strand.
AATTCTATTATTATCTACACTGTTCAAATTGGCATCTGGTTTAATCAGCACATCTAAATTTTGAGCCGGTCCAGTTTTATCGTCTGTTCCTTCAACGGCTATTTCCGAAAAGATGGTTTCTGTAATAATAGGCGCACCATCGCCATACCATTCATTCTTAAGAGTTCTTGCACATCCATTTAAGGCAGCATTGAATCCAACAACATCTACATACGTATAATCTGCAGAAAAGTTGGACAGTAGCTTTGGCGTCAGCCAGTCTTTTTTACAACTTTCCAAAACGATTATGCCAATAATAACGATGGCTGAGAGACTAAGTAATTTATATAAATTTTTCATGTATTTATTATTTAACGGTTATCTTATAATGTTAGGTTTAATCCAAAATTATAGGTCCTTGGAGTTGGAGTAATGTTCGAAAGACCATCTGCTCCATGATATTCAGGATCGAAGTAATCCCATTTTGAAAATACAGCTGCATTGACTACGTTGACATAAAATTTCAAAGCACCTATTTTCCATTTTTGGGTAATTTCTGCCGGAATGGTATAAGCAAGACTAACATTACTTAACCTAACAAAGGAAGATTTTTTATAAACGTTCCAGGTAACACCGCCGCCCCTGCTAGAACCGAGTTTTCCATATTCATTAGTAGGATTGTAAGGAGTCCAGTAGGGCACTTCATAAAAGTTAACCCGATCATAGAAAATGTTATTACTATTGTTCCTGGCTCCATTGGTGGCTTCATTAAATGTACTCAGCTGGCCGGTCCTGGCATATAGGGTGAAAGAGAAATCGAAGTTTTTATAAATCTTAAATTCGTTCCTCATGTTCCAGGTATATTTTGGAGCAAGATCACCAATAAATTTTTTATCGGCAATTGTATACTTGCCATCTCCATTTCCATCAACCAGGCGCATATCACCGGGTTGAAATCCATAAGCTTTTGCCAAAGCAACATCCGCTGTTTGCCAAACACCCTGGATAGGATAATCGTAAACAACAGAAATGGATTTTCCAATAAACCAGCCATTGACCACATCATCTTTTTCTGAACTGCCAATTTGCTTTCCTGTTACAGGATCGTAATCAGGAGTGGCTCCGTACAAATGATTAATTTTATTTTTGTTTGTCCAAAATCCAAAACTAGTGTTCCATGAAAAATTGGTTAGCTGCAGGTTTATAGTATTCACACTTATTTCAAATCCTTTGTTTTCCACTTCCCCGAGGTTTACCAAAACACTATTATATCCGGTAACGGTAGGTAAGGTTCGGTTGACCAACAAATCTTTGGTGATTCGGTTATAAATATCAAATGAACCACTTACCTTACCCTTAAAAATAGAATAATCCAAACCAAGATTTGTAGAACTGTTTCTTTCCCATTTCAACTCAGGGTTTGCTAAGTTACTTCCGGCCACATAAGAGGCATTATAGCGGGTTCCGCCTGAAGTTATAAACTCATAAAGACCGGCGTTTAAATTAGACAAGGCAGCATAACGACCAATTTGCCTGTTACCGTTTTCGCCGTACGAAACTCTGATTTTGGCATAATCCAGCCATTTTGAAGTCCCCTTCATAAATTTTTCTTCAGTAAGTGCCCATGCAATTCCCAGTGAAGGGAAAGTAGCTCTTGGGTTTTGTTGTCCAAATGCCGAATAACCATCTCTACGGGCAGTTGCGGTTAAAAAGTAACGTTGGTTGTAATTATAAGTAATCCTGCCCATCAAAGCATCTCCTGTCTCATATTGGTCATCACTGTTAATGACTGCAGGTAGGGTAGCGTATTGAATACCATTATAACCTAAGAGATCATTTGGCAGAAAATTCTCTGCCTGGATAGTTGTATTCCAGGATTGGAATTTTTCTGCATTCACCAGGAGTGTAGCTTCTATAGCATGTTTACCAAACTTTTGATTCCAGCGCAGGATATTATCCCATTGCCAGGAGTAAACAGTTTGATTTCTTCTGTTTACCACACCTTTTCTTGCTGCTATATCTGGTTTTTTAGAAGACAGATGCTGGTATTCACGTAATACATCAAACCGTGGAGAAAAGTTAATTTGGTATGAGAAGCCAAATGGCAAATTTCCTTTTGCATAGATACTCGCAAAAAAATTATCATATTTATACAAACGTTTTGTATATGCCTGGTCTAAAAATGGGTGGGTATTGGAACCAGGATCATCATTGGGGCTTTGTCTTAAGGTTACGCCATCGGCTTGATAGAAGGAACCCCACGGAGTAGTAGCAGCAATATCACCAAACCTGACAGGTACGGTGCTTTCATCCCTGTTAGAATATTGAAAATTCAAACCCACCGTAAAAAATTCGGCAGCTCTTGCTTCTAAATTAGCACGGGTGCGAAAAATTTTATATTCATCACCAACCGTTAACCCTTCATTGGTTAAATAGCCCAATGAAAAATAATAATTAAAATCTTCTTTTCTCTGTGTAATACTTAAAGTATGATCATGTTGTATGGCATTGTCATTATAGATCAGATCTTCCCAGTCAAGAGACTTTCCTGCTTTGTAATTGGTCAGTTCAATAGGTTTAAACAAATTACGTTGAAACCATACGTCAGTAGGATTGAGGCCGGTGGAATTATCCAATGCTAACCACTGGGCCACTGTAAAATTTGGTGGCAATTTGCTGGGGTCTGTATAAATATACTTGATACCGGGTTTAGAAGTCGAGTCAAAGCTGGCTTTAGCCCACATGGCATCTGCACGGAATTGTAAAAATTCATTTGCATTTAATAAATGAGGTTGATTTACCAGCTTGTTCATGCCAAAATTACTGTTCAATGTAATTACCGGTTTACCTGGCTTTCCTTTTTTAGTTGTAATCAATACAACACCGTTGGCTGATCTTGCTCCAAATACAGCAGCCGAACTGGCATCTTTTAAGATGTCAACTGTAGCAACATCATTGGGATTAATATCCGACAGTGCTCCCGGATAAATTACGCCATCTACAACTAACAAAGGTTGTGAACTGGCAGTTAAGGTGCCTTTTCCCCTGATCTGCAGGCTTCCGTTTTGGCCTTTGGTACTCGGATCAAAACCCACATCTAATCCGGCAGCATTACCCCGTAACAGATCTTGCATTGATCTTGGGTTCTCATTTTCAAACCGCGAGGCTTTTACTTGTACAATTGCTCCAGTCAGATCTTTTTTCTTGGCAGTGCCATACCCGGT
>DASTZB010000162.1:0-9963 GCA_035764525.1 Chitinophagaceae bacterium
TGGTTCTATTTTTCAAACAAGCAAAAACTTCCACCTACCCATTCCTTATCCTTATTATATCTAACACCGATCATCTTTCCTTTGCTTAACCTTGCAAGGTTATTTGTTGCAACTGGCCTTGCTTCACCATCTTTCCAGAAATAAAATATTCTAATCTCTGCTTTTGCAGGTATATCTGGAGTTTCGATAACATCAGCATATTTTACTTTTCGTTGTAGAATCCAATTTTCAGGATCTTTTACTTTTTCAATATCAGCTGGAGTTACATCGATTACTACACCTTGCCCCGCAAAAGAAAACAATGGCTTTAAAACATAATTCTCCAGGTCAGCAGGCATTTGTTTTATTTCATTTAAGAAATAAGTTGTGGGCACGTAAGGATGGTGAATAAATGGCAGGGTGTATTTGCTTATTCTGTAAAACCAGTTAGGGTGCGGTACCCATTCAACATCCAGATCTTCAAACAAAATATTTCCCTGCGCCTGCACTTCAGCTGATTGCTGTTGAAGATCATCAAAGATCAGGCGGTTATAAATTCTTTTTACCTCGGTTTTCTTGCCCCCATTTATATAATACAACTTTCTTCCTTCTAAAATCAATTCTGTTAAACAAACAGGCTTTACGCTCAGATAATCATGTGTGCAATAAAAATCAATTCTTGTTTTTTGTTTATGTGGAAAGACTTCCAGCAAGATCACATTCTCCGGTTTTTCATTTCCAACAATAATTTCTTTCAACAGTTGTACATATGATTCTCGTTCATATTTATCGAGATAAATACTGTAGTTAGCAGGAACAGGGAAATGTTTTCTGAAAACATCATCTAATAAAACCTCGTAGGCGAAAAGGGTAGGGAAGCCTTGCATTTCTATTAGTTGAGGTTCATATTCGCCTGCTTCGTTTATACAAATGCCAAAATCAAAGGCAATAAAATGTGAATGATGATTCTCTCCCGGCACCTGCAAATGTTTTGGAATTGCATTCTTCGTAAGATCTTTGAATTTGGGATCAACAATAATATCAACGATACTTTCACAGGCATCGAGCATTTTTTTTGTAAAATCTTTTGGGACAAATACGGGTGTTTCTGCTACCCTGAATTCGATAGCACCGGGGTGAATGCTGTTTAAATCATTAAAAAAGGCCTCATATTTTTCTTTGGTAAAATTTTTATTATAATCTTTTCTTAGTGCCGGAACCATGCTGCAGATTTTATGAATGAAAGTTAAGTACAAACTTGCAAACGTCCTAAGACAGCTATCGATAATATGATCTCACAGAATACACGGATGTTCACGGATTAATTTCTTTGTAAATCAGTGTCATCAGTGAGAGACAAAAGGCCGAATAGAATTACTGAAAGCACAAGTGAGTGACACAAGGGACGATGAACAGTATTAATGATGCTGGCTAAATAATTATTTCCTCATTAGTGAGATTGCTGCAGCCGACTTAACCAGACTTGAGCTGTATTGTATCCTGTCGGCTTCGCAACGACGATCCTCAAACTAACTCTGGTTGAAGTTGCTCAATAGATTGGGTTAAAAAATTGGGAAGTACGTGAGAGTATGTCCACATGATCTTATCAGGATCATTCAAATGTTTCAGCATGCTTACCCATTTTTCTTCGCCATGTTCTTCGATCACTGTTTTTTTCTTTTCTTCAGTTTGCAAATACATGCTCATACCAACAGCATCAGCTTCGGGGTGAAACTGTGTGCCGATCATATACTCATTAAAGCGAATGCCCATGATGGCTCTTTCATACGGCACATGTGGACGATTCTTTTCAATGCAAAGAATTTTGGCGCCCATTTCTTCGAGCACTTTATGGTTGGGTTGAATGACCTGGTAATCTCGGCTGTCAACACTATAAAATGGATCTTTCAAGCCTGAAAATACCGGCTCATCTTTGCCATCCTCAAGCATGTGAACCGGAAAAACTCCAAATGCCGTGGATCGACGTTTGCAAACGATACCAACATTATAGTGACGACAGGCTAATTGAAATGAATGACAAATAAATAATACATATTTCTTCTGCTCATTAGCGGGGTTATTATTCCAGCGTTCCACTTCACTTAGCCAGCGAAAATATGTTTCATCCCATTCGGAATAGCGACTTTCTAACGGCGAACCTGGCCCGCCACTAGAAATAAAAATATCATAATTCATATCCGGCACCTCATTCTTCAGTCGCACATCAAACTCGTCCCAAACCAATTCAAGATCATGAACTTCGCTGTAAGCATTCAATATTTCACGGATACAACGCATGCCCTGGTTAGGCTTGCCTTCATAAAGGTCGAGGATCGCTACTTTTATCTTTTTCGAATCGTTGGTCATATTGCAAACATAATAAATTCTTAACGTTGGCATCTGTCAGATGGGTTGCGTACTTACTAACAAATGTGGATATGAGACGTTTATTTTCCTATGCAGGAATCGTTTATGTTCGTAATTTTTTTGTTATAGTTTTTTTACTTAAATCGTAAGTCTTTATTATTAGCTTGGCTGTATTGCTACTATTGGGCTCCTGTTGCGTCGCACACTTGTGCGACATCAAGTTTTTCATCTTTCGTGTGAATTGCCAGTTAGATTTCTGATTGTTGTTTATTCAGTTTGCTTCGGCCTGCCGGTTACATTCATTTATTTCTATGTACTTATAGCAGGCCTCGCAATGACGTGGTGATACCAAGTGTCGTATTGATGACTTTTCCGGTCGGGAGGTTTACATTTCTACTGAGTGCTCGTCATTGCGAGGCCGACAGATGGCGCTATAAATTTTTAAGTTTATTGAGTTGGCCGAAGCAATCTTATTTGAAATGGAAGGAAGTTGAATAACTTTAGATCATTATAAACTCATTCAATCACTCAATGAGCTTCTTAAAAAAGATATTCGGAGGAAAAGGAAATAAATCAAAAGCTGATAATGGACCTATGCCGACAAGACCTCTTAACCTTGCATTTGATGTTAGGCCTGAAAATGGAGAAAAATTTGCGGAACAATTTGTTGATGTAGTAAGAAGGAATGAAAAAATTAACCTTGATTATTCAGTTGACACGTTAGATTTCGTTGATAAATTTTTGCAGCGATTTAGTGATGAGGGATTAGCTGTGAACGATTTTGCGGAAACTATTTTTGTCGCTGGGGCATATGTGGGTCAAGTAATGATAAAAAATAGGAATGGAGTTTGGATCAAGGGGGATGAATTAAATTTACCTGAAGGCATAAGCATGATGCCAATCGTTGTAAAATTATCGGGGAGAACTGTTGCGGATCCTATTGCAAAAGCATTCAAGAGGTTTTATTTTGGTGAGTCTGACGACATTAAATATTTCTACAAGATATTTACCGAAAGATAATACACACCAACCTTTATCAATAACAACAATTAACTTATTGAAGAAACTTCTCCGGATGCTTTTTATTATGATCCGTTTTATCCTGGTAAGCCTTTGCAGCAGCAAGTATTGTTGCTTCGTCATACAAATTACCAATAAGAGTTATACTGAGCGGCGAACCATTTTGACTAAAACCCATCGGCATTACAACAACAGGATGACCCGTAAGATTTGTAATGGATAGTTGCCTTCCTGCAAAACTCGGAACGATCACCACATCATAATCTTTCATAAAATCATTCACTGCCTTGCAAAGATTATAGCGATAACGATTGGCATTGATGTATTCAACAGCAGGGATCAATCTAGCGGCACGAAAACTATTTGGCCAAAAACCTTTGTCCTGTCTTTCGATAAGGTCATCGCGGTTTGTTCTTGTCAACTCATCAAAAGCCGCGGCGCTTTCTGCATTTAAAATAATACTGATAAGATTTACAGGATAAACCGATGAATCAGGAAAGTCGACGGCTTTAATATCGGCGCCTAAAGATTTATAAACTTCCAATACTTTTCTTTCAGGAGCGTCGGCAGCTAATCTTTTAAAATAATTTTCTGCATAAGCAACTCTCAGTTTTTTGAAATCAACAACACCATCATAATTAAAATTCCTGTCAACCGAGCCATAATCTTTACCATCTGTTCCATGTATATAATTGAAAACAATAGCACAATCTTCAGCGCTGCGGCAAATAGGCCCGGCTTTATCCAAGCTCCAGCAAAGTACCATTGCCCCCGAGCGACTGATCGAGCCAAATGTTGGTCGTAAACCAGTAGCGCCGCATCTTGTAGAGGGTGATACAATTGAACCAAGCGTTTCAGTTCCGATCGTAAATGGTAACAAGCCAGCAACAACTGATGCAGCCGATCCGGCCGAGGAACCGCTCGATCCCTGTTTTAAGTTCCAAGGATTTTTTGTTTCGCCACCAAACCATTTATTATTAAATGCAAGAGCACCGAGAGATAATTTGGCACAGAGCACAGCGCCGGCATCTCGTAATCTTTTATATACATAAGAGTCCTCATCAACATATTGGTCTTTATATGGTGTGCTGCCCCAGGTTGTTTTATATCCTCTCACCGCAAACAGATCTTTTAATCCATAAGGAATACCATGCAACAGGCCACGATATCTTCCAGCTTTGATCTCTTCATCAGCACGTTTTGCCTGTGCCATTGCCGTATCCTCGGTAAGGGAGACCACAGATTCCAACGTATCACCCCATTTTTTTAAACGATCAATAAAAAATTTTGTGAGCTCAACTGATGTTATCTTTTTTGTTTTTATTAATCCTGCTAATTCTGGTATAGAATAAAAAGCGAGATCATTTTTATTTTTTGGCAATCGAACATCTGCACGAAATGGTAGCGAAACTTTTTGTGACACTCGTTGTTTTGTTATTCCATAAGGAACCGGGTTAAATGCAAGAGGGTAGGGAATGTCATTTGTAGGGAGTGTTTTATGCATGTCTTTGATTAACTGTGTATAGTTATTCAGATTGCCAAGTAGTGAATCTGCTTCGGCATTACTGAATTCAAGATCATAAAGACTTGCAGTTTTTTGAACCAATGTAAGCGAATCGCTTTTGGTTTGGGCAATACTTACAAATGGCAATAGAAGAAGTAGTGATAAAAATCTCATAGCAATTATTTTTCGTAAAGTAAATTACATAAATAAAATCATTACCTTTTCGATCCAAAAAACTAACATATGAGAATGCTATTCTTTTTTTTTGTCCTGAGTGCAATTATTTTTTCTTGTAATCAACAAACGAAGGGTGTCGCAAACAATCCAAGCCCAGGTGGCGCCGATGCACATTTATATGAGTATTTTAATTATGGGGATACGGGTGTGCAAATGGCCGGAATAAAAATGATCCCGGTAAAAACTCCTTCAGGTGAGTTTAAAGTATGGACTAAAAGATTTGGTAATAACCCAAGAATAAAGGTTTTACTACTGCATGGAGGGCCGGCTGCGACTCATCAGTACATGGAAGTATTCGAAAGCTTTTTTCCAAAAGAAGGGTTTGAATTTTATGAATATGATCAGCTTGGGTGCGGTAATTCTGACAAACCAACTGACACGAGTCTTTGGGTACTTGATCGTTTTGTAGAAGAAGTGGAACAAGTCCGACAGGCGATTGGCGCAGATTCAACAAATTTTTATATACTTGGAAATTCATGGGGCGGTATCCTCGGAATGCAATATGCTTTGAAATACCAGGATAAAATGAAAGGTTTGATCGTTGCGAATATGATGGCAAGCTGTCCTGATTATGGAAAATATGCAGTGGATGTTTTAGAGAAACAAATGGATCCAAATATTTTGAAAGAAATATTGTCTTTCGAAGCAAAAGGGGATACCGAAAACCCACGGTATAACGAATTGCTGGCAACGAATTACTACAATGAACATATCTGTCGCTTAAATCCCTGGCCTGAACCTGTCAACCGTGCATTCGCTGATATTAATTACACGATATATAAACTGATGCAAGGCCCGTCTGAAATGGGTATCGGCGGTAATCTTGCCAATTGGGATATAAAAAACCGACTTAAAGAAATAAGAATTCCAACGTTGATGATCGGGGCGAAACATGATACTATGGATCCAAAAGCAATGGAAGAACAAAGTAAACTGGTCCAAAAAGGCCGTTACCTGCATTGTCCAAATGGAAGCCATCTAGCAATGTATGACGATCAGAAAGTCTTTATGGATGGGGTCATTGACTTTATCCATGATGTAGACAGCGGCGAATTCAAATAAGATCAATGCATAGTTTTAACGGCTGTTACGTTATTTTTCTTTTGCATGTTCTGGATAAACCACATGATAGTGAAGCTCGGTATAAAATCAGTGCCGGGTAATATTTCTTCTATGAAATTACCAAAACCACCTAGTGCTCCTTTCCATCCACCAAATGTTGTCATAAAGATGATAGATGAAATAGGAGCCCAAATAATATCTCCGATCTCTCCTAATCCGGGAATTGCATAGGTGGCGTAACCAGCCATATCCATCAGGATACAAAAAATAAGAGAAGGTTGTTTTTTCATTCTTAATTAAATTGTCTTTGCTTCTTTATCAAATTTACTGCCGGTTTTCAAGCAGCATGAGATAGAAGAAAAAAATAACAGATTAGTTGCATTTTTATTTTTCAGCTTGATATATTCTTTAATTTGCCCGAAACTAATTGCCATGCGAAGAAGTCTTCTTTTTCTTTCTTTCGTTTTATCAGTTGCATGTTTTTCACAAGATCATAGTCATGCAATAGGTCGCAAACTAGAGTTTCCGGATATTCCCGGTTATAAAACGATGAAATGCGATTTTCATCAGCATACTGCTTTCTCCGATGGAAGTGTATGGCCGGATATCAGGGTGATGGAAGCATTGATGGATGGGCTTGATGCAATTTCATTAACGGAACACCTCGAATACCAGCCGCATAAGAATGACATTCCTCATCCGGACCGAAATCGTTCTTATGAGATCGCAATTAAAGAAGCGGAGAATCACGACTTGATAATTACTAAAGGCTCAGAAATAACGAGGAAAATGCCTGTCGGCCACTGCAATGCTGTTTTCATTACTGATCCAAACAAGTTATTGCTTGATGATTCTATCCAGGTTTTTCGTGAGGCAAAAAAGCAAGGCGCTTTTATTTTCTGGAATCATCCTGCATGGACGCCGCAAAGAAAAGATGGAATGGCAACGCTAACTGATGTACATCGTATGTTGATAAAAGAAAAATTAATAGAGGGAATAGAAGTTGTAAGCGATCAAATGTTTTCAATCGAAGCATTACAAATTGCAATTGATAACAATTTAACGATCATGGGTAACAGTGATATCCACAAACTGATCGATTGGGATTTTAAAGTTCCGGAAGGGGGGCATCGTCCCATCACATTGGTTTTTGCAAAAGAGCGAACGGCTGAAAGTATAAAGGATGCACTCATGAACAGGCGTACAGTTGCTGTGTATAAAAACCTGCTAATCGGGCGAGATGAATTTCTGGTTCCACTGATTGAAAGCTCACTAAAAGTAACTTCTGCAAAATATATTGGTAAATACAACGTATTGGGAGTTGAAATTGAAAATTTGTCGAGTACAGAGATCATATTGCAGAATCAGACTGGCTATACATTGCACAACAATAACGATATGATCACACTCAAAGTAGGTGAAAAGACAATGGTTGAAATCAAGACAATTGAAAGAAAGCCGAATGTTTCGCTGAAGTTTACTGTGCTGAGTGCAGTGAATGCGCCCAATAAACACCCGGACATAACGCTGAATGCAAAAGTGGAAGAGACAAAATAATAAAACTTAAGTGAGTATTCTTCGCTGATGCACCTCCTTTCTCACTTCTGTGAAGCCTGCTTTTTTATAGTTGCCTAAAGCATTGGGATGATCAAGTGTGCAGGTATTCAATTGTATCCAATAGGGTTTATAGCCCCATGCTTTTGCAATTACCCATTGTAAAAAATATTTGCCATAACCTTTGCCAATGAAGGCTGGCATTAACCCGAAATAAAGAATCTCGGCATATTTTTCTTCTTTTACAAATTCAATATACCCTGCTACTTCTTTGTTTACATAAAAAACAAAAATATCAACATTGCCTGCATTTATTTTTTCAAATACTTCCTCGTCCGGCATTACCATCCTATCAAGCCAAAAATGTTTTTCGCCAACTCCGTAGTAATATTTTCTATACTCATTGACAGAAACAGGTTTTGGCAATAATTCAAAACGTGTTCCTTCTAGTGGTACAGGAAATTCCCTGGGCTCATGCATTTCAAGGAAAGTAACGGTGACCGGTTGGAAAATAATTTTTGAAGTGTCTATGTGCCTCATTGAATTGATCATTTTTTTCTAAAGGATAAACCTTTTTCTTTCTCACAAATGGGACAAACCGGGCAAGCACTGCTTTTATAATACTTGTGACCTTTATGGCAAATACGCAGATCTTTAGATGAAGCTTTCAATGACCTTAATTATTTTTAAACCCCATAACAATCTTTTTTTCAAAGTCTTTTATTTTGCAATCCTGGCCTGTAACAACAAGATTATCGAAAATTAATTTTTCACCCTGCGTTTTCAATTTTCCATTTATTCCACCACACCCTGTAAACCCTGATAATGATTTCTTCTCAAGGTTAAAATTAAAATAAGGTTTGCCGCGTCCCGAATAATGAGTTGAATCGATCAGCTTATTATTTACACTGTCCAGTACCCAAACGGCATAGATGGTTTGGGAGGTTGAGGTAGTGGATACAGGGTTGGGTGGAATTGTCAAAGGATTTTCGGCTGTATTTGTGCTGATTGCATTTTGATTTGAGCCTCCTTCTTCGTCTCGGGACTGACCACAAGCGATGACAAAAAAACATATAAATAGAGCTGTTGAAAGTTTTAAAATATAGCTCATGATTGTTGAACTTTTAAAATATTTTATATCCCTGCTAAAAATTGCGCCCTGATATAATCCACCACACTAACAAGATTTTTTGTTTCCTCAAAGACTTTTAACTGTCTGTCAGCACCAGTACCGTTTTCCAAAATCTTATGAATGTATGCAAGGCGATGGCGGCTGCCAAGATGATCAATAACAGGATCAATGAAATCAAGCAACTCATATAGAAGTGCACGGGTGTTCACTTCTTCTTCTTTTCCAAAATCGATCAGGCGACCATCAATGCCATAACGGCTGGCTCTCCATTTATTTTCATTAAGTAATGCCCGGGAGTATTGAATAAAATTCAGGTTCTTGCTGCGCAAAAGATAAATTCTTGCACATATTGCCTGGAAAAGAGTGGCCAGGGTTATTGTTTCATCAACAGTAAGCGGAATATCGCAAATGCGAAATTCAACAGTATTAAAAAATGGGTGAACCCTAAGATCCCACCATATTTTTTTTGCGTTATCAATGCAGTTTGTTTTTACCAGTAGTTTTACATAGTTTTCATAAGCATCGATGCTTTCAAATGCTTCAGGGATTCCTGTCCGGGGGAATTTATCAAACACTTTTGTCCGGAAAGATTTATAACCCGTGAGTCTTCCTTCCCAAAATGGAGAGTTCGTGCTTAATGCATATATGTGTGGTAAAAAATATCTTGTACTGTTGGCAATATGATTTGCCATCTCACGGTTCTCCATTCCGACATGCACATGCAATCCAAAAATTAAATTGCTGCGTGCTGCTTCCTGTAATTCATTCACTAATTCATTATACCGGATATGATCTGTTATCAATTGGCTTTCCCAATGGCTGAATGGATGGGTACCTGCCGCACCCATAGCCAAACCAAGTCCACCTGCAATCTCAGAAATTGTTTTTCTCAATGCAGCCACATCCTGCCATGCTTCATCCGCATCTGCGCAAATATCCGTTCCTACTTCTACTACAGCCTGATGCATTTCTGCTTTCACTTTATCCTTGATCACTTTTTGTCCCTCGTGCACTATTTTCTGTTCATGACTTTTCAATTCCCTTGTTTCAGGATCAAGCACCATGTATTCTTCTTCTACGCCAAGAGTGAATGTTTTATAATTGAGTG
>DASTZB010000163.1:0-15846 GCA_035764525.1 Chitinophagaceae bacterium
ACAAGCGGCGCTGAGATCGGGGGTGCATTCGGGGGTGAAAAAGAAACCGGCGGAGGCCGTGAAAGCGGGAGCGATGCCTGGAAAAATTATATGCGCCGGCAAACAAATACGATCAATTTCAGCAATAATCTTCCGCTGGCACAGGGTATTAAGTTTGATATTTAAGGAATAACATTGAGGCACGAAACCTCATTGGTTCGTATATAACCCTCAAACCGTTAAAAGCGTTCCAAGGTATTATGATTTTTACGAAATAATTTCCACCTTTGTACGTTGAATATCAGTCAATATCTCTGAAAAATCATCCGATGAAAAAACCTTTACTTCTTGCAGCAATGCTGCTGATTTTCTGGCAAATCTCACCTGCCCAATTAAGAATAGCGATTGCGGGCGGCGCCCATTCTTCCACTATTGTTGAAACGAACGAACTTCCCAAATGGTCAGAAATTGAGAGCGGTTATAGTAATCGGACTGGTGCTCATTTTGGCTTTATCGCCGATCTTCAACTTGGTCTTAATTCAAAGTTCTATGCTCAGCCCGGAGTAATGTTTTATAGTAAGGGAAGAAAATTCTTTAGTAATTACGATACTTCAGTTTATAATTATTTCTTTAGTAATTACGACACTTCAGTTTATAATTATTTTTTCAGCGTTGATTCAAAGCAATTCATCAACTACATTGATATTCCTTTGAACCTGGTTTATAAAATCCCTTTAAAAGGCAAAACAAAATTCTTTATAGGCGGCGGTCCTTATCTTTCTTTCTTTTATAATGGGTTTGAAAAAAAAGAAACTTATTTAAAGTCGGGCAAATTTGAAACCGAAGAAAATACTGATTTGCCGGTTGGTGATAGTCCAGGAAAATATAAAACATTTGATCTTGGTGTAAATGGAACAGCAGGTATTGAGTTCAAGGGTTTTTTTATTGCAGGCAACTTTAGTCGTGGTCTTACTGATATGTACACTGCTACCTATGACGGAAGTTTTAAAAACCAGGTTTTTGGTGTAACGCTTGGTATTTTTATTGGCAAACCTGTTTCATTGGAAGATGCGCCAAAGGATACTGATGGGGATGGTATAATTGACAAAGAAGATTCATGTGTTATAGAACCAGGACCGCTTGTTACACATGGTTGCCCCGATTCTGATGCTGACGGTATTGCTGATAAAGTTGATAAATGTGTAACTGTACCAGGTGTTGTAAAATATGAAGGTTGTCCTATTCCTGATACAGACAAAGATGGTATAACTGATGATAAAGATAAATGTGTGACCGTGCCGGGTGTTGCAAAATATGAGGGCTGTCCAATTCCTGATACTGATAAAGATGCGATCAATGATGAAGATGATAAATGTCCTACTGTCCCTGGGCTTGCACGTTATAATGGCTGTCCAATTCCAGATACTGATGGCGATGGCGTAAATGATGAAGAAGATAAGTGTGTAAATGAGCCAGGCCTGAGAGAAAACAACGGTTGTCCAGAGATCAAAAAAGAAGTAATCCAAAAAGTGGAATATGCAGCAAGAAAGATCCAGTTCAATTTTGCAAAAGCTACTTTATTGAAGGAATCAGAAAAAGTGTTGGATGACATCGCCGAACTATTAACAAAACAACCAGAGCTTAAGCTTGATATAGAGGGTCATACAAGTAATGATGGAAGTTTCAATGCAAACATGAAGTTGTCAAATGAAAGGGCCGAAACGGTAAAGAACTACCTAATTGGAAAAGGCGTTGACCCATCGAGATTGAGCTCCCAGGGCCTTGGTCCCACTAAGCCACTGAACCAAGGCAAGACCGAACAGGAACGAGCACTTAACCGAAGGGTTGAACTTAAATTGAGAAATAATTAAAAGCGTTAAAAAACCTCCCAATGCAACCGGGGGGTTTTCTTTTGGCTCTTTTATTGTCAGTAAAACTCATCTCTATGTGAGAGTTTACCAAAATTGTATGGATGGTTTATTTAATTTTGCTCCTTTTTTAATCTTTGTATTTAAAATAAAATTATAATGAATAGAATTTCTAAGGGCCTCGTGATGATGATAGTTTCGGCGCTATTAACAGCCGCCACATTTGCTCAGAACAGTGTAAAGCAGTCTGTGCCTAATGGGTGGCACTTACAAGATCCGGCGACTACTGGTGCCTGGGGTATTAGCCTTGATAAGGCCTACGAGTTTGTTAAAGGAAAGAAAAGCAAAACTGTTATTGTAGCGGTACTTGATGGCGGCATAGATACAGCACAGGAAGACCTTAAAGAAGTTCTATGGCGAAATACCAAAGAAATAGCTGGTAATGGAAAGGATGATGATAAAAACGGTTATGTAGATGATATTAATGGATGGAATTTTCTTGGCGGCAAGGACGGTAAGAGTTTAACAAAAACTTCCCTTGAGAGAGATCGTGTTTACTATGCTTACAAATCCAAATATGAGGGCAAGCAAATAGACAAGCAAACTTTAAGTAAGGATGAACTTTATCAATATGAAATGTGGAGCAAGGCAAAAGAGGAATTGTTTAAAGGCGAAAGTTTAAGTTCTCTTGAACTTGTTTTTATGCGTAAGGCTTACAATAACCTTTTAAAAGCTGACTCTATTCTTCAGGGTGCTATGCGCAAGCCAGTATTTACGGGAAAAGAGTTGGAACAATTTGCTGCTCCTACTGAGAAAATAAAAATGTCTCAAATGGCGATGCTTGATCTTATGCAAGCAGACAGTATAAATATGGCAGATATTACGAACAAAGACTTTATGGATGGCTTTAAAGAATACCTTGACCAGGAACAAGATAACGCAGATGCAAAGGAGAAAGCTCCGCCCGCGTATAGGGAAAATATAGTAAAAGATAACTATAGCGATATTAATGATCGATATTATGGCAACGGAAATCTATATGTTCCAAAAAACCTTGTTTCGATGCACGGGACTCACGTTGCAGGGATCATTGCTGCACAACGAAACAATAAAAAAGGAATGGACGGTGTTGCTGACAATGTAAAGATAATGTCTGTTCGGGTGGTTCCGGATGGAGATGAATATGATAAAGATGTAGCACTTGGAATACGGTATGCTGTAGATAATGGCGCCCAGGTAATCAATATGAGCTTTGGAAAATACTTTTCTCCTGATAAGAAATGGGTTGATGATGCGGTGAAATATGCAGAAAGCAAAGGTGTTTTACTGATATCTGCTGCAGGCAATGAAAATTTTAATGCCGATTCAATGATACATTTCCCTAATAATAATCTATTGGATGGAACTACGGCTAAAAATTGGATTACTGTAGGTGCAAGTAGCGATATGACAATTCCACAAGTATCAAAAGAGGGAGCGCCTTATCATTCTATAGTGGCTTATTTTTCTAATTATGGAAAATCGGTTGATGTATTTGCGCCGGGAATGAAAATATATTCAACAGTTCCTGAAAACCATTATGAAAACGAGCAAGGAACAAGTATGGCTTCGCCGGTAGTAGCGGGTATTGCGGCATTGATCCTGGAATATTATCCTAATTTAAGTGCTGAGCAGGTAAAGTATTGTATTGAAAAATCTGCTGTCGTTCCGCCTTCTTCTTTAAAAGTAATAATCCCGGGCACAGATAAAGAAACAACGATCACAGAACTCTCTAAAACAGGCGGAATTGTAAATGCATACGAAGCACTTAAACTTGCGTCAACATTGAAAGGTGAAAGAACGACGACCAATCAAATGAAACCATTCTGATCATTGCATAGCCGATCTTGAAACCTTCGCAGTATTTGCGAAGGTTTTTTATTTTGATAACTCTTACATCTTTAACTTTAAACCCTTAATTTTTTAAACCTTAAACAATTCTTTATGCCTCGTCCAGATCTCTCCCGTGTCCCTGATTTTTATCATGGATACATTAGTAAAGCAAAAGAAAATGATCTTGCAAGTGCTATGAAAAATACCACTAAGGAATTATTAAGTCTTTTAAGATCTATCCCTGAAGACAAATATGATTATCGTTATGCTGAAGGAAAATGGACGATCAGGGAAGTAATTCAACATTTAATGGATGCAGAAAGGGTTTTTACATACAGAGCACTTCGGTTTGCAAGAAAAGATGATACCCCCCTCCCCGGGTTTGATGAAAATCTTTTTGCTGATGCTTCAAAAGCTGATAAGAGAAATTGGAATGACATGATAGAAGAATTTACGGCATTGCGCAAATCATCAGAAGCAATGTTTGCTTCCTTTGATAAAGAACAATTAGAAGCGGAAGGAAACGCAAGCGGTAAATCAATTTATGTGTTGGCCATTGGGTATATAGTTGCAGGGCACGTTAATCATCATTGCCAGATCATTAAAGAAAGATATCTCTAAAAAAATAACCCCGAAGTAGTCCGGGGTTATTCAAGTCTTTTTATCATTCATTAAAACGGCTTCTTAACCTCATCAGGTTTGCCCTGTACAAGATTTTTCTGCTGCACCATATCAGCAGTTACTTTCGCTGCCTGGTCAATATAAATGTCTTTACGCAGATTTTTTATCCATTGATCAAAACGATCTTGTTTTCCTTTATCATAACTAAAGCGGGTCGCATCCTGCGGAAGTGAGTTAACATCCATATCATTCTCCAGTTTTTTCAATGCTTCGATCTGGCGAACTGTAGTTCTTATAGCTTTTTGTTCTTTTTGGTATTTATCAAAATTCAACGGATATTCCCTGTCATTTTGTTTGGCCAGCCATTCTGTATTTTCTTTTATCAGTTTAAAAGCTTTGTTTGATTGCAATCTTGCCTCACTTAATTTCTGAATTGTTGCTAATTCGTATCCAGGTTTCCAGTTGTTGATAGATGCCTTTTGAATTTCATCCCATGGCAAGGCATCAGGATCATCTTTCTCCCGGAATTTCAGATACTCATAATTATCAGGTAATACTATATCAGAGGCAACACCTTTTAATTGAGTTGATCCGCCATTTACTCTATAAAATTTTTGCAAGGTTAATTTGATTGTTCCCAGGTCTGAATTAGAATTCAAATAACCAGATTCCGGATCAAGCCCAAGATTGCGTTGAACAGTTCCTTTGCCATAAGTAGTAGTGCTGCCAATAACTACACCACGGCCATAATCTTGAATTGCTGCAGCAAAAATTTCTGAAGCTGATGCGCTGAATTCATTTACCATAACAGTAAGCGGCCCGTCATATAACACTTCACGATTTTTATCTTCCAGAATATTTGGCTTACCATCACGATCTTTTACCTGTACTATGGGGCCTTTATCAATGAAAAGACCAACCATTTGTACCACATCATAAAGTGAACCACCCCCGTTATTGCGTAGATCCATGATAATACCATCAACTTTATCTTCTTTCAATTTAATGATCTCTTTTGCAACATCAATATAGCAACGGGCACCATTTGGCCTGTCGAAATCTGCATAAAATTCAGGAAGATAAATGTATCCTAATCTTGAGTTGCCATTATTGATAATAGCACTTTTTGCAAACGATTCGTCCTGTACGATTTCATCACGAACCAATGTAACCACTTTTACAGAACCATCTTGTTTCTTCAAAGTCAATCTAACATCGGTTCCTTTTTTACCACGAATAAGCTTAACGGCATCTTCCACTACAAAGCCGGTAAGTTCTGTTGGCTCTTCTTTTCCCTGTCCAACTTTTAGAATGATATCACCCACCTGAACTTCGCCGCTTTTCCAGGCCGGGCTTCCTGCAACCAATGTATTTATTTTGATATTGCCTTCGTCATAAACCAATGATGCGCCAATACCAAAAAAGCGACCACTCATTTGTTCATCAAAGTATCTTTTATCTACAGGTGGGAAAAACTCTGTGTGCGGATCCATTGCATTTGTGATAATGCTGACAAACAAATTGAATTTATCATCTTCAGAAAATTTGAAGCGGTATCTTTCAAATGTTCTGTCCATAGTTTTAACTACTTTGTCCCTTGCTTCGGCTTCTAATTCAGTATTTGTTTTTACTTTAAAATCTTTTACATCTTTATTTTTTTCTCTTGTTTCTATCAGGTCAACATACCTGTCGAGTGATTGATATTTGAGTGATTTTCTCCAGCTTTCTTTTCTTTCTGCATCCGTCGCAGGGTATTTTAATTTATCAGGATCACCTGCGTAGGTTTCATCAATTGAATAGTCAAAAGGCTTGCTTAAAATATCTTTAGAGATCAATGCGGCTTCTTCCATTCTTTTATTAAACACCTGGCCAACTGCTTTGAAAAACTCAACATCAGCGCCTTTCATTTCATCATCGATCTTATACTCGAATTTTTTAAGTGCTTCGATATCTTCTTTCAAGAAAATATTTTTGTTAGGATCGATCACTTCAAAATACTTATAAAATATTTTTTTTGAAAAGCTGTCATCAATAAGCTTGGGACTGTAATGAGCTTCCTTCAGCATATCAGTGACATTGTGAAGTATCTTTTCATATTTACCGGGAGGATCAACTTCTTTTTTCACGGATCCGGCAAAGAACACACCTGCAACAAGCAGGATGATGATCAGGATAGGTAATCTTTTAAAGTTTGTCATATAATTTATCAGCTTTAGCATTTAAATATCAGCTTTATAGTATCGTAAAAATAACGCAAAAAGATGGGTTTTCTTACGTCTAATTCCTTTTAACAGAGCTTTTTGATGAATGGTGTATAGAATGAAAATAAAAAACCTTCTGTAAGCAGAAGGTTTTTTTTGTTTTGGGTAACCAATGGGGTTCGAACCCACGACCCTCAGAACCACAATCTGATGCTCTAACCAGCTGAGCTATGGCTACCATTTTAATCGACAGCAAAAATATATAATTCGCTCTTGTGCCCAAAATGAGATTTTGAACCGAGAGCATGTTTCTATTTCTTTGTCCAAACTTATTGATGCATTATTCCCTGTTAATTCAGCTTCTTGTTATCCCTTTGATCTCTGCGTTTATAGGTTGGTTCACAAATTGGATCGCTATAAAAATGCTTTTCCATCCAAAAGAACCAAAGCGTATTCTTGGAATTACTTTTCATGGAATTTTTCCAAAACGTCAAAAAATATTCGCGGAGAAACTGGGAAAGATGATCAGTGTGGAATTCCTTTCTTTTGAAGACATTGAGGGGAAAATAGCCAACCCACAAAATCTGGAAAAACTTATGCCCATGATCGAGACACATGTGGATAATTTCCTACGGAATAAACTGAGCGATGAAATGCCTTTTTTGAGTTTGTTTATCGGAGAAAAAACAATTAAATCTCTTAAAAAGATATTTATGCAGGAATTGGAAATACTTTTTCCGCAGATTATGAAAAGCTATGCAGGTCATTTGCAGGAAGAGCTTGACCTGGAAAAAATTGTCACCGAGAAAGTATCAGCATTTTCAACTGATAAATTGGAAGATATTTTATACCAGATAATGAGCAAGGAATTCAGGTTTGTTGAAATACTTGGCGGACTCATTGGTTTTATTATTGGTATTGTACAGGTATTGATCACTTATTTTTTACCTAAATAGTTAATTAAGGTTACCATCCCGAACTATTTCCTTCTATGATTGCCTTTAAGCCTTTTGTCATTTAAAAATGACATTAAGAGAAGGTTAAATGACCTTTGCACGTCTAATTCCAAAACTCGCAAAATGAATAAGTTAGTTCTCATTTTTTTATTAAACCTTACCAACTTTTGCTTATTTGCTCAGAATCCTATGATGCAGAGACCCGGAGGTGCTGGAAAGGGCCAGCAAATGAATGGTCGTATGTACGGGAAGATCGTAGAAGCACAAAGCGGAAAACCAATTGATGCAGCTTCGGTTCAGTTAGTACAAAGTCGAATGGATACTGCCACCAAAAAAAGAAAAGATGTAATAATAGCCGGAATGCTTACAAAAGCAAATGGCGAATTTTCTTTGGAAAACGTTCCGCTTTTTGGTCAGTCCAAATTAAAAATTACTGCAATTGGTTTTAAGCCAATCGAACAAAATGCAAGCTTTGAAATTAAAATGCAACCAGGTGCTGATATGAGTGCCATGCTAAATGCAATTGATAAAGATCTTGGAAATATAAAGTTGGAAATAGATGCACAAGTGCTGGGTAATGTGACCGTAGTTGGTTCCAAACCGCAATTTCAATTAGGTATTGACAGAAAAGTATATAATGTAGAGAAAGATGTGATAGCTGCAGGCGGTACTGCGGTTGATGTTATGAAAAACGTTCCGTCTCTTTCAGTTGATCTGGATGGCAACGTTACACTTCGTAATAATGCACCCCAGATATTTGTTGATGGTCGTCCCACTACAATGCAGCTTGAGCAGATACCTGCTGATGCAATAGAATCAGTTGAAATTATTACGAACCCTTCCGCCAAGTATGATGCATCTGGTGGTACATCTGGTATTTTAAATATTGTTTTAAAGAAAAATAAAAAAGTTGGTTACAGCGGTAGTGTTCGTTCAAGTATTGACTCACGAGCAAAAATTGGTTTAGGAGCTGATTTTAGTCTTCGTCAAAACAAAATAAATATTTTTGGAAGCGCCAATTATAACCAACGTAAATCTATCAGCACGGGTTATACTGACAGATATAATATTCTTGATCAACCAAACACTTACATGCACCAGGATGACAGAAGTGAAATGGTGGGTAATTTTAAATTTTTCAGGGCTGGTATTGATTATTTTATTGATAACAGGAATACAATTTCTGCCAACACGAATATTGGTAATGGTACATTCCGCCCCGAATCAATCAGCAAGTTGTTGGTAGATTCTCTTTACACAGTGAAGAAAACTTCATACCTCGAAAGAATGACAAACTCGGAAGGCGATTTCAAATTCCGGAGCGCCCAATTAAGTTTCAAACATAATTTTCCTAAAGCAGGAAGAGAATGGACTGCAGACGCTACCTATAATAAGAGGACAAACATAAATGAGAGTCTTATCAGAACTGATTATTATAATTATCCTGCAGGCACTCTTGCTGGTCAATTTGGTCAGCAACAAAATACCTCTGGCACTGGTCAAAGTTTAATAATGCAAACTGATTTTGTCAATCCCATTACTGACAAATCAAAAATAGAGATGGGTGTAAGGGCTGCGTTCAACAAAGCAAATAGCACAAGTGCATTTTATTATGTTGATCCGGTTACTGGCGAACCAACACTTCAACAGGCTTCACAAATCGATTATGAAAGCGAAGATCATGTGTTGGCGGCATATACTACGTACACAAACCAGTTAAAATCTTTCGGTTACCAGCTTGGCCTTAGAGTTGAGAGCTCAGGTTATGATGGTGAACTTAAGAAAACAGGTGAAACGTTCAGTAATTCTTTTCCTATCAGCTTTTTTCCAAGTGTTTTTCTTAGTCAAAAGTTGAAAAAAGAACAGGAATTGCAATTGAATTATACAAGAAGGATCAATCGTCCAAACTTTTTCCAGTTATCACCGTTTACTGATTCTTCCGATTTTCTTAACCTGAGAAAAGGTAATCCGGATCTCGAACCAGAGTTTACGAATTCATTTGAATTATCTTACCAAAAAATATTTAAGAACAAAGATAATTTCGTTGCTTCTCTTTATTATAAGCACACAGACAACCTGATCACCGGTTACCAGGAGAAATATACAAGTCCTGTAAATGGCAAAGAGTATGTGATCAATACTTTCATAAATGCAAACTCGAGCTATGTAACAGGGCTTGAACTCACCATGAAAAACAAAATAACTAAATGGTGGGATCTTACTTCTAATCTGAATCTTTACACTTCCAAGATAAATGTTGACGATCCTTCGTTGCCAGAGCAAGATCAGTTTGCAAGTTGGTTTGGGAAAGTGAATAATAATTTCAAGCTTCCCAAGAATTTTTCTATACAGGTGACAGCAGTATATAATTCCAAAACAGTACTTCCTCCTGGAGGCACTGGCGGCGGTGGCGGCGGAGGTGGTATGGGTATGATGTTTGGCTCATCTTCATCTGCAAACGGCTATGTTCGTTCAAACTACTATGCTGATATGGGTATTAAGTATGAATTTTTAAAGAACAAGGCGGCTTCTATTTCGCTTAATATGAGTGATGTGTTTGCAACCCGTCGTTCATATACACATTCAGAATCACAATATTTTATACAGGATGTGTATCGTCAACGTGATCCACAACTTCTTCGTCTGAACTTCAACTGGAGATTTGGAAAGTTTGATCCGAATCTTTTCAAACGCAAAAACCTGAAAGGAGAAAGAGAAGGCATGAATACGGGTGATATGATGCAATAAAAAAAACTTTTCAACATTTATTGTAGTCCCGTCTCGCCTCAGGCGAGACGGGACTTTTTCTTTTATATTTGATAAAAGTGAAGAACCTGGTTTTTACAGTAACAAATGATCTTAGTTATGATCAGCGAATGCAGCGCATTTGTGGCACACTTGCAGACGCGGGTTATGATGTACTGCTGGTCGGCAGAAAATTAAAGACCTCTCTCCCGCTTTCAAAAACAAATTATCGTCAGCAACGACTTAAATGCTGGTTTAATAAAGGAAAACTATTCTATAGTGAATTCAATATCCGGCTTTTCTTTTTCCTTCTTTTTAAAAAGATGGATTGTATTTGTGCCATTGATCTTGATACGATACTTCCTTGCTATTATATCTCAAAATTGAAAGGAGTGAAACGTGTTTATGATGCCCATGAATATTTTTCACAGTTAGATGAAGTTGTCAGTCGCCCAAAGATCTATCGCTTCTGGCATGGGATTGAAAAAAAAATGATCCCCCAATTTAAAAATGGTTATACAGTTTGTGATGGTCTTGCTGAAGAATTTAGGAAGGCTTACAAGGCTAATTACAAAGTTGTTCGTAATGTTCCAATGCTTATTGATTCAAATGAACAAGCGAGATTGGAAGATGTTGTACTTTACCAGGGCGCAGTGAATAAAGGCCGTGGACTTGATAAACTTGCTTTGGCCATGAAAAATGTGAATGCTAAGCTTTGGGTGTGTGGAAATGGAAATTTTATGGATGAAATGAGATCAGTTGTCCATGCAAATGATCTGTCAGGAAAAGTATTTTTTTTTGGAATGCTTCTACCGGGTGAATTAAAAAAAAGAACTTTGCAAGCATATATTGCTATAAACCCATTTGAGAAAACAGGACTAAATCAATACTTATCCCTTTCCAACAAATTCTTTGATTACATTCATGCGGGCATCCCTCAGGTAACGATGAATTATCCCGAATACAAAAAGATAAATGATCAATTTGAAATAGCCGAATTAATTGATGATCTGAATCCAGAAGCTATAGCTAATGCAATAAACAGGATAATTAATAACAAAGAACTTTATTTACAACTTAAGCAGAACTGTTTAACAGCAAAACATGCTTTGAATTGGCAAACAGAAAAAAACAAGTTGCTGAATTTTTACGAGGAATTGAGTAATGAGTAACGATAAAACGCTTCATATAATTTGTCATGACGTGCCCTGGCCTGCTAATTATGGTGGTGTAGTAGATCTTTTTTATAAGATCAAATCATTGTATGATGAAGGTGTCAAGATCAGGCTTCATTGTTTTGATTATGGAAGAGGTCAGCAAAATGAATTAAATAAATATTGCGAAGAAGTAAATTATTATAAGCGGCTATCAAAATGGGAAAGTATGTCTCTTACCAAACCTTATATTGTAAAATCGAGAGAAAATCCATTGTTACTTAAAAACCTGCTTAAAGATGACCATCCCGTTTTAATGGAAGGAATTCATTGCACTGCGTATTTACGACAATTGCTTTTAAGAAACAGAAACGTTGTTTTAAGACTGCACAATGTAGAGTTCCTTTATTACAGTCAATTATTTCAAAGCGAAAAAAATCTTTTTAAAAAGCTCTATTTTTTGAATGAGAGCATGTTTCTGCGACAGTATGAAAGAAAGTTGCCCGAAGAAATACCGATCATTGCCGTTTCAGGTAATGATGCAATTTTTTACAGGAATGATTTAGACAAAAGCCTGACCTCTTACTTACCGGTATTTACTCCATATTCCGAGGTAAAAAGCCTTGAAGGCGTTGGCACCTATTGCCTTTATCATGGAAATTTATCGGTATCTGAAAATGAGAAAGCTGTATTATGGTTGCTTGATAGAGTTTTTTCGTTGGCAAAGGTTCCACTTATTATTGCAGGAAAGGACCCGTCAAACCTCCTGATCAGGAAGAGTAAAAAAAATAAAAATGTAACAATCGTTAGCAACCCTTCCGATACAATATTAAATGACCTGATCGCTAAGGCACATATCCATGTATTGCCTTCCTTTAATCAAACGGGAATCAAAATAAAATTGATCAATGCACTTTATAATGGACGGCATTGTGTAGTAAATGATAAAGCAGTTGAAGGCTCAGGACTGGAAGATGCATGTCATATTGGTACAAAGGGCTATGCTATGGCATCAATTATTTCTCAACTCTATCACCATCCCTTTGGAGAAGAAGAAATTAATCTCAGAAAAAGGTTATTAGGGCAAATTTTTAATAATAAGGCAAATGTCCGGCAGCTTATTCAATTGATATGGTAGCATTATCAATTACTCTGCCTCTTTCGGTACGTATCATCCTGGCAGGAAATTTTTGTACAACGATATAATCATGTGTTGCCATCACAATGGTTGTTCCAAAATCTTTTGCGATATGAAACAGAAGACTCATGATCTCGTCTGATGTCTCGGGATCAAGATTGCCCGTAGGCTCATCCGCCAATATCAATTTAGGAGAATTGAGTAAAGCCCTTGCAACATCCACTCTTTGTTGTTCGCCACCGCTCAATTCAAATGGCATTTTAAAACCTTTGGCTCGCAAACCTACTTTATCCAAAACATCGGATATTTTTTCATCCATCAACTTTTTATCTGTCCACCCGGTAGCAGTAAGAACGAAGCGCAGGTTCTCATTTACATTCCTGTCAGTCAATAATTGAAAATCCTGGAATACTACACCAAGAGTACGGCGTAAGTAAGGGACTTTTTTCCAGTCCAGTTTTCTGAGATCAAAACCGTTCACAGTGCCTTCACCTTCTGTAAGTGACAATTCACCATACATCGTTTTTAATAAACTGGATTTACCTGTGCCGGTTTTCCCAACGAGATAAACAAATTCGCCCTTTCTCACGGACAAGTTTACATCTTGTAAGATCGGGCTTCCACTCTGGTAAATATTTACATGCCTAAGCTCAATAATATTATCAGCCATCAAAACGGATTTGCTGCAAAATAAGTCAAACAAAGCAAGACAAAGTCAAAAATTTTAAAAATTAAGGAATTGGCTAAGAGACTTACCAGGTTGGAGAAGACCAAAGTAAAGAACAAAGACTTAACCCTCGTTTTGACACAGGGAACAATTACTGGCGCAGATAATGACACTTATTATATCAAGGTAACTATTCCTGGAAAATCTATATTGGAAATTTACAATAAGAAAAAAATAAAAAGATCGGGCGGTTTATTTTATTGTAAAAAGAAGACTTAAAACGGACGATACGTTTAATATTCTATGTGACCAGCTGAGGTTTTTATTACCAATTCTTTTTTCCCACTCTTTTCTACCCTGCCGATAACCTGTGCATCTACACCAAACTTTTTTGCGACGTTGATGATCGCCGCAGCATCTTTTTCATTTGTATAAATTTCTAACCTTGTACCCATATTAAAAACCTGGTACATTTCCTTATCATCAGACTTACTTGCTTGCTGGATCAGTTTAAAAATAACCGGGGGTTCAAATAAATTGTCTTTTACGATACGAACATTCTCCGGAACATATTTCAAACATTTTGTTTGTCCGCCACCGCTGCAATGGATCAGTCCATTGATCTTTCCAAAATGATCTTCCAATAATTCTTTTAGAATTGGTGCAAAAGTCCTCGTAGGGCTTAACAGCAATTCACCAATCGTCGCTGATAATTGTTCATTACGAAACGAGTATTGAAGATTTTCTCTTAATCTGTGAGGACCAATATAAACAACAGAATCGTCCAATGAATTATCAAAAGATTCACGATAATTTTCCGCATAATTTTTTTGAAGCATATCATGCCGGGCACTTGTAAGTCCATTGCTGGCAATTCCGCTGTTATATGCATCTTCATAATCGGTTTTTCCAAAACCAGCCAAACCAACTATAACATTTCCGGCTTTTATGTTTTCATTTGTTATAAGTTTTGATTTTGGCCATCGCGAGGTCATTGTACCATTTACTGCAATTGTTCTTACAACATCGCCAACATCGGCGGTTTCACCCCCCATATAAGTAATATTTACACCAAAACTTTTCATCTTATCAAAAAAATCCTGTGTTCCCATTATTACGGCTTCTAATACCTCGGCAGGTATTACATTCTTATTCCTATCGATCGTAGAAGAAAAAAGCAAATTATCATAAATGCCCACGCAAAGAAGATCGTCAAGATTCATTACGATCGCATCTTGTGCGATCCCTTTCCAAACTGATACATCCCCTGTTTCTTTCCAGTATAAATAGGCAAGAATCGATTTTGTTCCGGCGCCGTCGGCATGCATAACGTTTATCCAATGATCATCGCCACAAAGAACATCAGGGTAAATTTTGCAAAATGCTTTTGGATAAAGCCCTTTATCAAGACTTTTAGTGGCAGCATGAACTTCTTCCTTCTGCGCTGAAACTCCCCTTTTTGAATATAGACTCATGAATTGTGTTGAGCCGCAAAAATACTTGAACAAAGAGTATTGCTAATTGAACATTGAACATTTATTTTGCATACATGCAGGTATACAGAGATATTGATAATCTACCGGTTTTTCATAATGCAGTAGTCACAATTGGAACTTTTGATGGCGTTCATGTCGGTCACCGCCAGATCATAAATAAGTTAAAGGTTGAGGCTATAAAAATAAATGGTGAATCTGTTATCATCACTTTCCATCCACATCCGCGGAAAGTTATTTCGTCCGCAATACTTGGAGTAAGATTGATCAACACACTGGAAGAAAAAATTGAAGTGTTATCAGGCCTTGGTATTGATCATCTGGTTATAGTTCCTTTCACAGATGCTTTTGCCAACCAACCGGCTGAAGAGTATATTCGGGATTTTCTTTTTGAGAAATTTCATCCTGATACTATTATTATTGGCTATGATCA
This sequence comes from Chitinophagaceae bacterium, assembly GCA_035764525.1. GTDB lineage: Bacteria > Bacteroidota > Bacteroidia > Chitinophagales > Chitinophagaceae > VBAS01. The sequence continues at coordinate 15,128 of DASTZB010000163.1, forward strand.
CCGGTTTGGAAGAGAACGATTGGGAGATTATAAATTGATGGAAAAGATGGCTCCTCAATTTGGGTTTAAGATAAAAGAAATACCCAAGCATATTTTGGATGAGATTGCCATCAGCTCAACAAATATCCGAGAAGCAGTTCTTCATAATGATATTGAAATGGCGAATAAACTACTTGGCTATACTTTCTTTTTTGAAGGGGAAGTTGTGCATGGAAATAAATTAGGAAGACAATTGGGGTATCCTACGGCGAATTTAAAAGTTCAGGATCCGGAAAAGATAATACCGGGCGATGGAATCTATGCTGTATATATAAGTGTCAAAAAAGAATTACAAACTGAAAACATGACAATATCGGAATTCAATTCTTTTCCTATTGAAGATGCACAATACAAAGGAATGATGAGCATTGGTTTTCGTCCGACGGTTGATGGTAAAAAAAGAGTGATCGAAGTAAATGTCTTTGATTTTGATAAAGAGATATATGGAGAGACAATCAGGGTTTACGTAAAAAAGTTTTTAAGAGCAGAAATAAAATTTAATACGCTGGAAGAATTAGTGAAACAAATCGACCAGGATAAAATAAATAGTTTGCAAGTATTATAAAAATCCCCTCTATTAGCGGGGATTTCATTCAATATTCAATATTGTATTCAAAATAAGAGCCATCTTCAAAGAAATCATCAAGCGTTCCCTCCATTGTAATTTTTTTCTTGTCTTC
>DASTZB010000164.1:0-2551 GCA_035764525.1 Chitinophagaceae bacterium
GGATACAGAAAAATTCAAGACATATCATCATGATGCAAGCGATCCCTCATCCGTAGGCAGTGAATCCTGTCATGCCTGGATCGAAGGAAAGAATCAACTGATCTGGTTTGGAACACAGGGTGGCGGGATCGGTGTGTTTGATCCGGCAACCGAAAAATTCAAAACATTCACAACAAATGATGGCCTGGCAAACAATAACGTGGTCTCTCTTACTGCAGACAAGAACGGACATTACTGGGCAGGGACGTACGAAGGATTAAGTTGCTTTATACCTCCCGATGATCCTTTTGCCCCAGGTTGCAGAATTACATTCCACAATTATGATGTAAACGATGGATTGCCTTCTAACATCATGAACTTAGTTTCCGGCTTTTGCGATACAGATAGTACCATGTATTTTGGGACCCGGAATGCTGGGATGTTTTATTTTCGCCCCGATGATCTAAAGGATAATGATTTTATTCCGCCTGTTTATATCACTGAATTCCGGCTGAATAATAGGCTGGTCAGTGTGAATGATTCAAATAGTGTTCTGAAATCCCCTATTGAATTCACGAAGGAAATAAGACTGAATTACAAGCAGAACATCATTTCTTTTTCATTTACTGCACTTAATTATACCCGTCCGGAGAAAAACCAATATAAATATATGCTGGAAAACTATGACAAAGATTGGATCGTTACAGATGCTTCCTTGCGATTCGCCAGTTATACCAATCTCGATCCGGGTACTTATATATTCAAAGTAAAAGGAAGTAATAATGATGGCAATTGGAACGAAACACCAACTGAAATAAAAATAATTATCACTCCTCCATTCTGGCAAACAATGTGGTTTAGAATTTTAATTGCGTTAGGGGTAGCCGCAATTGTCTATACATTTTATCGTTATCGCATTGGTCAGATCCTGTTATTGCAGCGCATACGCAATAAAATTGCTGCCGATCTGCATGATGATATAGGATCAACACTCAACAGTATTTCTGTGTACAGCGAAGTGGCCAAAAAAGATCCGGCCCGTAAAGATTTTGCCCTGCAGATGATCGGTGAAAGCTCACGGAAGATCATTGAGTCCATGAGTGATATAGTCTGGTCCATCAACCCGGAGAATGACAGCTTTGACAAAATAATTTTCCGTATGCGGTCGCTTACACATAATCTTATGAAAGCAAAAAAGATCGATTGCACTTTCAAAGCAGATGAAAGCCTGCAATCACTTAAGCTTTCGATGAATACCCGTAGGAATTTCTATCTTATCTTCAAAGAAGTATTGAACAACCTTGTTAAGTATTCCCAGGCAGACCGTGCCAATATTGTGTTGATGCATGAAAACAATCAGGTAATACTTATTGTTCGCGATGATGGCGTCGGCTTCGATGTGGCCGCAAAGTACAATGGGAATGGCCTAAATAATATTCGAAAAAGAGCCGAGGATATAAAGGCAAGATTGAATATTGAATCAGCAACCGGAACAGGCACTACGATTGAATTAGCTCTTAGAGTATAAACAAGGATAAGGCGCAGCTGATCGACAAATAATTAGGTCTTCAAAATTGACACCATGAAACTGCTATTACTTTTATTGGTATTGGTTATTCCTTTATTGGGTTTAACGCAAGAAACCAAAACGGGATATGGAGTTATAAAAGGAATTGTGTTAACATCAGATAAACAACCAGCGCCATATGTAAGCGTGGTGGTAAAGAATACAAAAGAGGGAACAACTACAGATGAGAATGGGAATTTCGAATTCAATAAAATAAAAGCCGGCATTGTTGTTCTTGCCATTTCTTTATTGGATCACGTTGACACCACGATCAAAGTTACCGTATTGCAAAATGAAACAGTCTCCCTGGAAGTGCGGTTGCAAAGAACTTATGCTGAGTTAAAAGCGGTCATCGTTCAAGCAAGTCTTTACGTGGAAACAAGAACATCAGAGACGCTGCGGCTGAACCTCCCGCTGAATGAAGTGCCACAAAACATCATAGTAACCTCACATCAGCTCATGTCAGACCAGGGAGCGTTATCTATGGCTGAGGCGTTTCGAACTGTGAGCGGCGTTCAAAAGACAGGTGGGGGTTTGAATGACATTTCATTGATCATGCGGGGAAGCGAGGTAGGTTATTGGAGTTTATTTCGGAATGGGGTGGGTGGTTATTGGTGGAACCAGCAGGAAGATATTGCAATGATAGAAAAAATTGAATTTGTAAAAGGCCCTGCTGAATTTATGACCGGTGCATCTGATGGTGGCGGACTCACAAATATTGTAACCAAGCAGCCTGTTAAGGAGAACATAGCTTCCCTGAATGCAGGTTTTGGAAGTTTTAATTTAATGAGACTTGCAGCCGATCTTGGAGGAAAGTTGAATAAGAATGGAAAGATCTATTATCGTCTCAACGCAGGTGTGCATAACCAGGAAAGAGCATTTCAATTTGGTAAAGCGCTTCACTATTTTATTTGCCCGATCCTGAAATATGATATCAATGCAAAAACATCCGTAACAGCAGAATATAATTACATGTGGGGGAAAACTTCGGGAAACAATGATGAT
>DASTZB010000165.1:0-8595 GCA_035764525.1 Chitinophagaceae bacterium
GCATTAAACAGCGGGGCTATCACGGAAGAAGAAGTTTTGGCAACCGGACTTACATTGGAAGAAATTCGGAGCCGGTCATTTAAGAAAATTTTAGAGAACAGAAAACGATGAAGATGGATGTTTGGGAATTCATAGATGATAAATTATCTGCAAATATCAATGTGATGTTGTTGTATGTGCTGGATAGCGAAGGAAGTTCACCGGGGCGCAAAGGTTTTAAAATGGCTGTGACCACTGACGGCGATTTATGTGGCACGATTGGAGGCGGGATAATGGAATTTAAATTAGTTGAAAAAGCGAGATCACTTCTTCATTCAGGTGTAAAAGATATCAATGTCATTGAACAGTTTCATGACAAAACTCATGATAAGAATCAATCAGGAATGATCTGTTCGGGCAGCCAGATAAATGTTTTAATTCCTTTGAATCCATCCAGCTCGAAAGAGACTATCAAGAAAATAATCGAAGCACAAAAGCAAAATGAAAATAAAACTATTCATCTTTCGACTGAAGGGGTTAGAATTACAGATGAAACGGTCAAAGGATTTAGTTATAAGACTGAGACAGACTGGATCTATACTGAATCTTTAAATCAGAAACCGGTCCTTCATATTATCGGCGGAGGTCATGTTGGGCTGGCGTTATCTGAACTCATGCACTTTCTCGGATTCTATATTAAGCTCTATGACGATCGAAACGAGTTAAATACAATTGAACAAAATTTGTTTGCTGACGAAAAGTATTTTATTGATTACACCACGATCGGAGATAATATGACAATCGATTCAAATGATTTCGTAGTTATAATGACGATTGGCTACAGGACTGACAAGCTCGTTTTACAACAATTATTGAATAAAAATTTTTTATACCTTGGATTATTAGGCAGTGAAAAAAAGAATGAAAAACTCTTTGCAGAATTGAAAACCGAGGGAACAGCCAGCGATAAGCTTGATAAAGTGTTTGCACCAGTTGGTCTGAATATTTCCAGTAAGACTACAAAGGAAATAGCAGTAAGTATAGCAGCACAAATGATACTCATAAAAAATAAGAATTTGCCAACAGGAAGAACGGGAATTACAGGCAAGCATGACTAAGTTAAGTACTAGCACCAACGCCGGACACATAAAAATTGCTTTCCTCGTAAACGATACGAACTTATAAATCCTTCCAGTTTCTTACCTTCGCCCCTCAAATCAAAAAACTGAATTAATCATGAGCACAGTTAGAGTTGCAATTAATGGCTTCGGACGTATTGGCCGGCTTGTTTACCGCCAGATATATAAAATGGACGACATTGAAGTAGTGGCAATCAATGATCTTACAAGTCCTAAAGTATTGGCACATCTTTTAAAGTATGATAGTGCGCAGGGACGATTTGATCAGGATGTAAAATCGACAGAAAATTCAATCGTTGTTAACGGCGATGACATAAAAATATATGCGCAAAAAGACCCTGCACAAATTCCCTGGAAAGATCATCAGGTGGATGTGGTACTTGAGTGCACAGGGTTTTTTGCTGATAAAACAAAATCGGAAGCACATTTGAAGGCCGGCGCAAAAAAGGTGGTGATCAGTGCACCCGCAACCGGCGAACTGAAAACAATTGTATTTAACGTTAATCATAGCATTCTTGATGGTAGCGAAACAATTATCAGTTGCGCAAGTTGTACAACAAATTGCCTGGCGCCGATGGCACAGGTGCTTGATGAGAAATTTGGGATCGTGAATGGGATGATGACAACAGTGCATGCTTACACAAATGATCAGAATACACAGGATGCACCACATCCGAAAGGTGATCTTCGTCGTGCAAGAGCTGCTGCCCAAAATATTGTTCCAAACAGTACCGGCGCTGCAAAAGCAATTGGTCTTGTGCTCCCCAACCTGAAAGGAAAACTCGACGGCTCTGCTCAACGTGTACCTACATTGACAGGTTCATTGACGGAAGTAACAGCAATGCTTGGTAAAAAAACAACTGTTGAAGAAATAAATGCTGCAATGAAAGCGGCCAGTAATGAAAGCTTCGGTTATACTCAAGATGAAATTGTGAGCAGCGATATTATAGGAATTAGCTTCGGATCATTGTTCGATGCTACGCAAACAAAAGTTCAGAACGTCGGCGACACTCAACTTGTACGCACAGTTAGCTGGTATGATAATGAAATGAGCTATGTGAGCCAGTTGGTTCGTACGCTGCATTATTTTGCTAAACTGATCAAATAAGATTGTTAAGAATATAAATGCCCCGATTTTTACGGGGCATTTTTGTTTAAGCTATTTTTGACTTTCCAAAATATTTATTATGTCGAAATTCTCAGATCATAATTTCAAAGGTGAAAAGGCATTGATCCGTGTCGATTTCAATGTTCCGTTGAATGATAAATATCAAATTACCGATGATACAAGAATGAGAGCAGCGGTTCCAACTATTCAAAAAATAATCAAGGATGGTGGTAGTGTTATACTGATGAGTCATCTCGGTCGGCCGAAAGATGGTCCCACAGAAAAATATTCTTTGAAACACCTTCTTGTGCATTTAAGAAGATTATTAAATGGTGAAACAGTTTTATTTGCTAATGATTGTATAGGTGAAGAAGCAATTAAAATGTCAACCGATCTGCAGAGGGGTGAAGTTTTATTGTTGGAGAATCTTCGTTTTTATAAAGAAGAAGAAAAAGGTAGCGATGCGTTTGCAGAAAAGCTAAGCAAGTTAGGTGATGTATATGTTAATGATGCTTTTGGTACGGCACACAGAGCACATGCTTCCACGGCTGTGATTGCAAAATTTTTTCCTCCTGATAAAAGAATGTTTGGATTATTAATGGAAGGGGAAGTAAAAAGCGCTGAAAAGGTCTTGCATAGTTCTGAAAAACCATTTACCGCAATTATTGGTGGCGCAAAAGTCTCAGATAAAATACTCATCCTTGAAAATCTTTTAGAGAAGGCAACTGATATTATAATCGGGGGCGGCATGGCCTATACTTTTTTGAAAGCGATGGGTGGTAAAATTGGTAAGTCACTTTGTGAAGAAGACCGACTAGGAACGGCTGAAGAGCTAATGAAAAAAGCAACGGCAAAAGGTGTTTGTATTCATCTACCGCCAGATTCGATTATTGCAGATAGGTTTGAAGCAACAGCTGATACATCTGATGCACCAAGCAATCATATTCCCGATGGATGGATGGGGTTGGATATAGGACCAAATGCATGCGACCAGTTTTGCAATGTGATCAAAAGAAGCAAAACAATATTGTGGAATGGCCCGATGGGAGTTTTTGAAATGGAGAAATTTCGTCATGGCACTAAGACAATCGCTAAGGCTGTTGCAGAGGCTACAAGTTCAGGAGCTTTTTCGCTTGTTGGCGGTGGCGATAGTGTTGCTGCGGTCAATCAATTTGGTTTTGCTGACAAAGTAAGTTATGTGAGCACAGGTGGCGGTGCCATGCTTGAATATTTTGAGGGAAAAGAATTGCCGGGAATAGCAGCGATCAAGCAATAAGCAATTCTGTCATAAAAATAATATGGCCCCTGATTTGAACAGGGGCTTTAGTATTTTTAAAAGACTTAATTTTAAACTCTAACTAAACTTTAAAACCATGAAAGGGACACGCAATCTTGGAATATTGATAATACTTGGATTAGTTCTTATACTTGGAGTATGGAGCTGTAGTGGATATAATGGGCTTGTTACTTCAGAGCAGGGAGTAAAAAAATCATGGAGTAATGTAGAAACAAACTATCAGCGTCGTACGGATCTTTATAGCAGTGTGATTAAGACGGTGGAAGCTTCTGCCAACTTCGAGAAATCAACATTAACGGCAGTAGTCGAAGCAAGAGCCAAAGCGACATCTATCAATGTTGACATCAACGATCCGAAATCATTGGAGGCTTATCAACAAGCTCAGGCAAATTTGCAAGGGTCTTTTAGCCGATTGATCGCTTCTTTTGAACAATATCCCGATCTAAAAACAACCAAAGCCTTCCAGGATTTCCAAACACAGATCGAGGGAACTGAAAATCGTATAAATGTGGCAAGACAGGATTATAATAAAACTGTAGAGAGTTATAATCTTAAAGTTGTACGTTTCCCAACCAACATATTGGCGGGTATTTTTGGTAAAAGAGAAAAGGCTTTTTACGAAGCAGATAAGGGATCAGAAAAGAATCCTGATATTAAGTTTGATATCAAATAATCCCGGCAATGTTTTCACTTTTCAAAAAGAAAGATTTCTTCAGTGCTGAAGAGCAGCAACTCATTATCGAGTCTATACATAATGCTGAACGTATGACAAGCGGTGAGGTGCGTGTTTTTGTAGAAAGCAAATGTAGCTATATGGATGCCATCGATCGGGCTGCTGAACTTTTTTTTCAGCTTGAAATGCAAAAGACAGATGATAGGAATGCAGTGTTAGTTTATGTGGCAATGAAAGATCGTCAGTTGGCTGTTTTTGGAGATGAGGGTATTCATAAAAAGGTGGGAAATGAATACTGGAACAATGAAGTGCATAAAATGATCAGCAACTTTAACAGGGAAAATTATGCAATAGGAATAAGTGAAGTGGTAAAAGACATCGGTGAAGCGCTGACAAAAAATTTTCCTTTCAATAATGATACAGATAAAAATGAATTGCCTGACGATATAGTGTTTGGTAAATAAGAATGAGAATATTTTTCCTGATAACATTTTTTCTTTTTTCAATTTGCGCAGTTGCGCAGGTTGAAGATGCGGTTCCTCAACAACCCAGTCCTCCGAGGCTTTATAATGATTTTACAAAGGGGAAAAATTTCCTTACTACAGAGCAGGCCTCATACCTGGAAAGTAGATTGGTCGCTTACGATGACAGCACTTCTAACCAGGTGGCGATAGTAATTGTAGAAAATTTGAAAGGATATACCGCTAATGAGTATGCAACTGCACTTGGAAGAAAATGGGGTGTGGGCGGAAAAGAACATAATAATGGTGTTGTTGTTTTAATATCGACAGAAGAAGGTAACCGGGATGCATATATTGCTATTGGTTATGGATTAGAAGGAGCTATTCCGGATATAACGGCAAAAAGCATAGTCGATAATGAGTTAATACCCAATCTTAAAAATCAGGATTATTACCGCGGACTTGATGAGACGGTTAATGCAATTATTAAAGCTGCAGCTGGTGAGTATAAGGCTCCTGAAGGATATGGGAAGAGAAGAAAGGGAATAAGCATCGGTCGGATTATTCTTATATTTTTTATTGTGTGGATGATACTAGGTGTTTTTGGACGTGGTGGGAAGGGTGGCGGTGGTTATGCTTCACGTCGTGGATGGTTGGGGCCAACAATTTTTGGAGGAGGACTTGGCAGTGGTGGATGGGGTGGAGGAGGTTGGTCAGGTGGCGGGGGCGGAGGTGGAGGCTTTGGTGGATTTGGCGGAGGAGGTTTTGGTGGTGGCGGTGCTGGCGGAAGATGGTAGGCAGTATCATAAAGAACTATCTGTTATATAAACTCATTAAAAGAAAGGAGATTGGTTAACCAATCTCCTTTTTGCTTGTTGCTAATAGAGTTTTTATATTTTGGCTGATTCATTTATTTATTTTTAAGTCTGCCCCACCCAATTTCACAGCCGCCGCTTCCGCCATCATAATATTCAAGAGTGATTGTTCCGATGTTGGTTATTGAGTCGGCTTGAACAAATACATGTGAGATTGTGTAATAACCATAATTATAATTGGCAGGAACAATATCAATTTTGTATTCACCCTTAGGTAGGTGCGTTGGCACAATCGCCCCGGTGCTATCCAATAAAAGCTCCAGTGAGGCATTACCAGACAAGTGAATTGTAGCTGCAGCTTCAATTGGAAGTATTGTACCGATAAGCGATCCATATTTTTGAACTTCGGTATAATAACCTGCAAAGTTGGGAGCCTTAGGGCTTGTGTTATTTTCAGCTTGATATGAAATGGCATTGTCTTTTGTACAGCTAACTAATACTACCGCGACGTATATTCCAATTGCAATCCATTGTAAAAAAATATTTTTTTTCATCATTAAAGATTTAATTGTTAGAAATTCTTATTTAGTTACCTGTGAATATTCAGCACATTTGTTCCTACAGGTTCTGCCGGACTGCTTGCAGTTGCAGCAACAGTTGCATCTGCACTTATACCATGAAGATAAATTTCCAATAAATTATTAGATCCTGCCAGCACTGTTGCAGGTGAACACCAGGCGGCGAATGCATTTATATCAGTACCATTATTATTTGAAATGTGACATCCGTAAAAAGATAATTTCATAGTATTGTTTGATGCCAGGTTATAACCGTTGATATTATTCAGTGCATTGTAAGCACATGTGGCATAGATTCCCCCTGGCAGCGCACCATTTACCGGTGTCAATTGAGGCATTCCACTAGGATTATTATCCTCAATGACTGTTCCATGCATTTCAATTGTGGTCATATTGTGAGTGGCGGGATTCGGAGCGTTTTGGCATACACCTGCAGAAGGATCCAAACCACAGCCATTACCTTCTAGTTTATCAGCATACGACTCTATCTTAATCGTAGAGTTTTGCATAGGAGAAAAAGCAGCTGCATTGCCGGCAATGATGCCAACCCTATTTCCATGAATATAGTTTTGATTCATTGTAACGTAAATCGAGCTGTTTGTAGCTCCGTTGAAATTAAGAATATTGACACCAAACCCCACTGCAGTTACAGCACCGGTTATCTCGTTATCATTAAGCTCTGCATGAATTTTGCGTCCGGAATGCTCAGCAAGCCGGTTACGGATGGCTATCCCTATTCTATTGCCATTTGCCAATACCTTTACATGGGAAATACCAATAAAGGTTTCCGTAGACGGTAGATCGATTTCTATGGTGGAAAAAGGATTGACAGCAAGACTTCCTCCTTTTAAGGTTAACCACTCTAAGTTATTTGCACTTCTTCCCATACGAATACCACCTGTGCCCAATCCCGGTGTTAAGAAAAACGAACTGTTAGGTAAAGCTGATTCGTCGATAAGAACAGCATCAACCTGTCCGGGTTGTCCTCTTAAACTCATATTAGTTTGTAATTCTAATCTTCCTCCATTTGGATAGCTTGCATTTAGTACATAATTGCCTGGATCAATGACAACCTCTGTGCCTGCATTACCCGGGTTGTTTACTGCAGCATAGAGTTCATCGAGAGATGATACATAAATTTTCTTTTTTTCTTTTTGTGTATTGCGATTACTAGCAGAAGAAATTTCTTCATGCGGAGTTAATGGCGTGTCAAGTCCTTTTTGACAGGCTGCGATAAATAACAAGGTTCCACTAATGAGCAGAAGTTGAACAGATTTCTTTTTCATAAAATTTTTTTGAAAGTGAAAAAAATAAATAAATGTTTTGCTACATAACTGAAGACCTTATATTGATAAGTCATTTCTTCGAAGCAAATCATGACTAATTGCTTATAACAATTGATCTCACATACACTTTATCATCTATCATAATTTTGATTGCATAAATTCCCTGTGGCATTTTGTCCATGTTGATCAATTGAGTGTAATCATTTGCTCCAGTGATAGGCCCGCTTCTGTAAACCTTCTGACCGATCGTATTCGTTATATCAACCCTGATTAATTTATTCTGGACTCCTTTTGCCTTTAAATAGAATTCGCCAAGGGATGGGTTTGGCAGTAATTTTATTTCAAATGAATAGCCAGGATTATTCACGCCGGTAGCAATTGATACGGCAACAGCCAATGTTTGATCTGAACTAGTTCCGCAATTATCACTGGCCTTTACAGACAGTACATAATTACCTTGAGTTTGCCATCTCACGATAATTGAGTTTGTATTTTGTCCCGATATAATAGTACCACCTCCGCTGAGTGCCCAGGTGTAACCGGTTGCACCAACTACCTGATTAATTGAATAGTTGACCGTTTGTCCATTATATACAGAACTAGTTCCTGTAATTGCTCCCGGTTGCGGCAAGGCATTAATTGCTACCGAAAATGTTTGAGCGTTGCTCTGGCTGCAATCATTTTTGGCTATTACTGAGATTTCACCACTATGCGCTCCTACCGTTGTCGTGATTGTGTTTGTCGTTGAATTTCCTACCCACCCTGAAGGCAAGGTCCATAAATAGTTTGTAGCAGCCGGTACCGCACTAACTGAATAACTTTGAGTACTATTTATGCAGACAGAATTATTTCCAATTATAGATGCTAATAGGTGTGGAACCGTATCCAGAACATTAATCACTATTGTTTGGGGACTGCTGCTGCCACATTGATTGTTTGCTGTGACTGAAATCGTACCTCCATTTGTTCCTGTTAAAACTGCGATGCGATTGGAAGTCGAACTACCTGACCATCCTGCTGGAATTGTCCACGTAAAATCTGAGGCGTAGTTTACTGGATCAATGAAATAGGATTGACTACTAATTTGGCAAACAATATTGTTTCCACTGATATACTCGGGTTGTGAAGGAAGAGGGATAACAATAACATCTAATGCTTGAAAGTCACTGGTGCAATAATTATTATTTGCAGTGATATAAATAGTACCGCCTTCGGCTACAGGGATTACCTTTAGACTATCCGTTGATGAGTTACCGACC
>DASTZB010000166.1:0-6303 GCA_035764525.1 Chitinophagaceae bacterium
ATAATTGATTTGATGATTGCACATACAATGTATATGCACCTGCAGGAAGCGTCGATACATCAAAGTCCCAGTTGTTGGTCCCTTGTGTTGCATTACGAGTCCATGTTCTTACAACTACACCATAACCATTCACCGCTTTAATGATCACCGGTTCATTGTGTGTTGAATAAAACAACACATGCATTGCATTGATAACAGGGTTCGGTGTTATCTGCAATGCGATTTGCGTATTGCCTGGTACATGCAACGGTTTGCATATCCTTGTTTCACAACCACGCTGTGTCTTTATTGTTAAACAAACTTCATAAGTACCGGGCGCATTGTATTTATGCGTTACTTCTCTTCCTGTGCCAGCGCTGCCATCACCAAATGTCCAGCGATAGCCAATAACAGGATCATCAGGATTATGTATAGCAAAGCCCTTGAACTTAAATATTCGTGGTGAAATGAGGGAATCGGTCATATAACCACCACATACATTAGTGGTTGGTCTTATTATTACTTCATCACAATCAGAAGCAATGCATCCGCCATCGAATAATATTTTTACACAAGATCTGTATTCACCGGGTGCAGGGTATGTATGACGAATGAATAATTGCGTCAATGAGATGCCGGAATACAACTGTATGCATGTATCCTCACCATCGCCAAAATACCAGCATACTCTTACAGGCCTTTTATTTTCCGATGACCAAGGAGATGCAAAGAAACCTCTTACAAGACTGGTGATCGATGGAATTAACTGGAATAACTTCACACGACATTCACCAGGCGCTTCTACTTTCACTACTTCACATTTTCCTGATTCACATCCGCCGAAGTACAGGATCTTTACGCATACTTCATAATTGCCGGGACGATCATAGCGATGATTGACAACATAAGGTCCGGCATAATCTTCACCATATTGGATACATGTATCCTTGCCATCACCAAACTTCCAGCAAATTTGTTTTGGTTTTTTGTTCTCAATATGCCATGGTATGGCTTTGAAAGCAACATGCAATGGATTATTGACAGTGCTGATCGGAATTCTTTCAAAATCCGCTTTACAACGAATTAGTTCTCCAACCTGGATCGTTTTGCACTTGTATGCTTCACATCCCCCATAATAAGTGATCTTGATACATACTTCATGCAAGCCAGGATGATCATATTCATGTCTTACATCATATAAACCTGTATAGTTTTCGGGATAGCTGATACATGTGTCTCTGCCATCACCAAATCTCCAGCAAATTGTTTTTGGTTTTTTATCGTGGCTATGGAATGGTAATGCCTTAAAATAAGCAACCAATGGATTGGCAGCTGTGGTTACAAGCAACCTTTCAAAATCAGCCCTGCAGAATTCACCAACACTAATTTGTTTGCATTTGTATGCCTCACAGCCGCCGTAATAGGTGATCTTAACACATACTTCGAATTGGCCCGGTTGATCATATCTATGACTTACCGCATAAGCGCCGGTATAGCTTTCTGTATAGTTTATACAAGTGTCCCCACCATCACCAAATTTCCAGCAAATTGTTTTCGGTTTTTTATTGTTATTATGCCATGGTAAAGCTTTATAATAAACCAGCAATGGATTTGCTGTTGTGTTGATCGTAATTTTTTCAAAATCTGCACGACATTCATCTGGTCTTGTTACAACAATTGGTTTGCACTTATATGATTCGCATCCACCGAAGTAAATGATCCTGACACACACTTCATACTGACCCGGCTGATCATACCTATGACTTACCGCATAAGCGCCAGTATAGTTTTCAGTATAATTTATACAAGTGTCTCTGCCATCACCAAATCTCCAGCAAATTGTTTTAGGTTTTTTATTGTTATTATGCCATGGTAAAGCCTTAAAATAAACCAGTAGCGGATTGGTAGTTGAGTTGACAGCTATTTTTTCAAAATCTGCACGACATTCATATGGTCTTGTTACTACAATTGGTTTGCACTTATATGATTCGCATCCTCCGAAGTAAATGATCTTGACACACACTTCATACTGACCCGACTGATCATATCTATGACTTACTGCATAAGCCCCGGTATAGCTTTCGGTATAATTTATACAAGTGTCTCTGCCATCACCAAATGTCCAGCAAATCGTTTTTGGCTTTTTATTGTTATTGTGCCATGGCAAAGCCTTATAATAAACCAACAGCGGATTAGTAGTTGAGTTGACAGCTATTTTTTCAAAATCTGCACGACATTCGTCAGGCCTTGTTACTACAATTGGTTTGCATTTGAATGCTTCACAGCCGCCGTAATAAGTGATCTTAACGCAAACAGTATAAGTACCCAGTACATTATAGCGATGACGAACTGTATAAGGCCCGGAAAAATTTTGTGCATATTCAATGCAGGTGTCTTTGCCGTCGCCGAACTTCCAGCAGATAACTTTTGGAACTTTATTATTGTTATGTAAAGGGATTGCTTTGAAACCTGTAACTAAAAGATCATTCGTGCTTGTGATCGGTATTCTTTCGAAGTCGGCACCGCATCTGTCGGGTTCACTTATTTGAACAGGCTTACACTGCGATACTTCGCAACCACCATCATAAAGAATCTTTACACAAACTTCATAGGTTCCCGTGTGGTTGTATTTATGTGTTGCAAGGTAAGAGCCGGTATAGGTCGTAGTATATTCAATACAAGTATCACGACCATCACCAAACGTCCAGCAGATCTTTTTTGGTTTTTTGTAGTTATTATGCCATGGCAACGCTTTGAATGTAGCGTAGAGAGGACCATTTGTTGGTGTTATTGTTAGCTTTTCAAAATCGGCCTGGCATGCATCAGGAATTGTAACATATATCGCTTTGCATTTTGTTGCTTCGCATCCACCCTCGTAAACAATTTTTACACAAACTTCATAAACACCCGGCTGCTGATATTGATGAGCAACTGTATAGGCGCCGGGATTTGTATTTGAATATTGAATACAAGTGTCTTTGCTGTCGCCGAATTTCCAGCATAGATAGACAGGTCTTTTCTGTTCGCTATGCCAGGGTTCTGCTATGAATTTTTTTGTAAGCGGGGAAGATGCTTCAGAACTAACTTCAAAGTTTGCACTACATGTTTCCTCAGGAGACTCTACACCATCAGTTGGTTCATCAATGATGCCAACTGACGTAATGTTTATATTTTCAGAAAATAGATCCCCGGGATTAATGTTTGGCTGACTGTTAGTTTTCGATGCGACCAGGACAAAACACAGTCCTGCCACAAGGGCGTAGAGTTTCCTCATAACATGAGTTTTTTGGTGACAAATAAATTTTCCAACGGGGGTCAGGAATACGCAGCCAGTTTTGTGACCGTGGACACATATTGTAGTTTAAGCAGGCAATAGACTTTTTTTCAGAAATAAATAGATTAGCTCACATCTTTCTGATGGTCAATAATGAATTGAATGATCTCTTCAAGAGAAGTATTTATACGGGAGATGGCATCATTGATGTCTTCACGGCTTACCTGCGCCGCGAATGCCGGAGATTTCAATCTTTTTAAAACACTTTTTACTTCTAACCCCTCATATCGTGTCGGACGAATAAGTGCAGCTGCGTGTACAAAACCGGATAGTTCATCGAAAGCGTAGATCATTCTATCCATCGTGTTATTTGGCTCCACGCCAAAATAACCTGGCCCATGTGACGCAATGCAATGAATAACTTCAGGATCAATATTTCTTTTTTCTAATTCTTCAATAATAATCCTGCAATGATCATCAGGATATTTTTCCCAATCGGCATCATGTAATAGTGCTGCCAACTCCCACTTCAATGCAGTTTGTTCATCGGCATTCTCTTTCTCTATTGCCCATGCTTTCATTACTGCAGCTACTTGTTTCATATGTAAACGAAGACGTTCGTTTGGCACCCATTCATTTAATAATGCATGTGCTTCTTCAATAGTCATTAAGTTGCCGGCATTTGCAGGATCGCCGAAGTTGTTGCGGCCGAGTTTATGAGACATGAGAAAGATGTTTTAAGTATAGCAAGATAATAATTAATGGAAACCATAACTCGCCGGGTAAAAATGTTTATTTACCGAAATTGACAACCTTGTAATGAACAGCCTCAGTAATTTGCATCAAAATTAAACCACCGATAAATGTCATTAAAGATCACGGGTAGAGCTCCGTCCGGAAAACATTTGGAAAAATTAAAGCAGTCACCCAATTATAAAATGAATGCTTTTCAGAATTTATCTGATACTCCGATGAAACCGGATGATATTTCTTACTGGAAAATGATGAAAGAATTTATTCATAAGAATAAAAACACTGTACCTCCGCGTAAATTGCCATCGGTGAAAACTGATCTCGTAAATTTAAATTCATCAAAGCCAGTTATCGTTTGGTTTGGGCATTCCTCTTATTTTATTCGCATTGAAAACAAAAATTTCCTTATCGATCCCGTGTTTAGCGGCAATGCGGCTCCATTGTCTTTTATGATAAAAGCTTTTCCGGGAAGTAATATTTATAAGCCAGAGGATATGCCGGCGATCGATTACTTAATTCTCACCCATGATCATTATGATCATCTTGATTTTAAAACCGTAAGAAAGCTTCGAAATAAAGTAAGCAATATTTATTGTTCACTAGGTATCAGCTCACATTTAAAATACTGGGGCTTTGATTTAAATAAGATCACAGAAATGGATTGGTGGGAGTCAAAACAATTGGATGAAAACATTTCACTTACCGCAGCGCCGGCTCGTCATTTTTCAGGAAGAGGAATTAAAAGAGGACAAACATTCTGGTCTTCATTTATTTTGAAAACAAAAGAACAAAATTTATATCTCGGTGGCGATTCTGGTTATGATTCGCATTTTAAAGAGATAGGTGATAAATATGGACCCTTTGATATTGCCATACTCGAAGCTGGGCAATACAACACAATGTGGCCTCTCATACATATGATGCCAGAGGAAACTGTTCAGGCTACGGTTGATCTGAAAGCAAAATCATTATTACCCGTTCATTGGGGAAAATTTACATTGGCACTGCATCCATGGGATGAACCTATTAAAAGAGTAATTGAAAAAGCCCATTCATTAGATATGAAGGTGCCTACTCCAAAGATTGGGCAACCACTCATCCTTGAAAATGGTTTTAAAACGGAAAATTGGTGGGATTAATAGGGCTATAGAACCGATGTTAATTATTAATGACAAAATTTTTACTGTAAATCAGCGCCTTATAAAGGTGCGATAAAAAATACTGCCCTTCTTTTTTGGAAATAAACTTCATTCAAACCTATCTTCGCACCCCCTTAAAAAGAATTATAAGGGAATCAGATTGAAGGATGGTTCAACTGATCATTTTTTAACCGGCTAATGGAAAATAACCAAAAGCCAAAAGATTTCTTAAATGAGCAAACTACATTTCACAACCAAGCATGCAAATGCGGCTACCGTAAAACGTACATGGTATATCGTTGACGGTACCAATCAAACCGTAGGACGTATGTGTTCAAGGATCGCAGCAGTGCTGCGTGGTAAGAACAAAGCGTCCTATACTCCACACGTCGACACAGGAGATTTTGTTATTGTAATCAATGCAGACAAAGTCACTTTCACCGGAAACAAACTTGAAGAAAAAGAGTATGATCACTTTACTGGTTATCCAGGTGGATTAAAAGTAGAAACAGCGAAA
The DNA here is from genome assembly GCA_035764525.1 of Chitinophagaceae bacterium. GTDB lineage: Bacteria > Bacteroidota > Bacteroidia > Chitinophagales > Chitinophagaceae > VBAS01. Next base: position 5,663 of record DASTZB010000166.1, read on the forward strand.
AACCTCCTGGCTCGTCGCCCGGAGAATATTGTTGAAAGGGGTGTAAAAGGAATGTTGCCAAAAAATCGACTTGGCCGCAAGATGTACAAAAAACTTTTTGTGTATGCCGGCGCAGAGCATCCGCATGGTGCACAACAACCTAAAGAACTTAAATACTAATTATAGGATTTCTAAATTTTGAAATCAGAAACCTGAAATCAGAAATAAAAAAACAAATGGAAAAGCAAAAAACAGGAGTTGGTCGTCGTAAAGAAGCTGTGACAAGAGTTTTCGTTTCTAAAGGAAGCGGAAAGATCACAGTAAACGACAAAGACTATAAAGAATACTTTTCACTGGTGTATTTGCAAAACCAGGTGGTTCGTCCTTTAAAGACCGTAGAAGCAGCAGATAAATTTGATATCAAGATCAATGCTGCAGGTGGCGGAGTAAAAGGACAAGCTGAATCAGCTATGCTTGGTATCGCAAGGGTATTAATTGATATTAATCCTGAGTTTCGTCCGGCATTAAAAGCAGCAGGTTTGTTGAAACGTGACCCAAGATCAGTTGAACGTAAGAAGTTCGGTCATAAGAAAGCACGAAGAAGCTTCCAGTTCTCTAAACGTTAATGGTCAACGGTCGACAGACCACAGAAAAAATCTGTG
>DASTZB010000167.1:0-3840 GCA_035764525.1 Chitinophagaceae bacterium
AAACAAAAAACTGGATGTGGTAGTTGGCACCCATCAACACAATGATCATGTTTCGGGATTTGTACATTGTGAAAACCAGTTCAAGGATATTATCGATCAGGTTTGGTTATCCTGGCTGGATGATCCTGACAACAAATTAGCGCAACAGATAAAGATCGATCAGAAAAATCTTGTCAGTCAATTAAAATTGATTGATACAAAACTAAGAGCCTTAAATAAGACGAATGAAATCCTCAGTGATATGCTTGGATTTTTCGGCGTGTCAGGAAATGACCCTGAGATCCCTGCAAAAGGTATAGAGATCTTGAAGAAAATTGGAAAAAAGAAACCCGATTATCTGAAACCCGGACAGCAAATAGATCTTCCGGGGCTTCCTGCTGGCGAAGTCAAAGTTTATGTCCTCGGTCCGCCACCAAATAAAACAATGTTGTTTGATAAGGATCCCAAAAAGACTGAAACATATGACCCCGCTTTTGCTATTGCGCAAGTAAATACTGCCAGGATGCTTTCTGCTCTCGATAACTATAACGGCGAAGGTGACATCAGGCTGGAGGAACAATTTCCTTTCAATAAATCGTTTAAAAGAACAGGCGCTGAAGTAGACCAGGAAATAGTCGATAAATATAAAAACGAACAATGGAGAAATATTGACAACTCATGGTTGGATCAGGCTGGCAGGTTAGCTCTATACCTGGATTCATACACTAACAACAGTAGCCTTGCACTTGCATTTGAATTAGTAAAATCAGGCAAGGTACTATTGTTTGCAGCCGATGCACAAACCGGTAACTGGTTATCCTGGTTCAATATAGAATGGCAGGGAAAGAACAAAGATTTTACTACCCGGCTTCTTGAAAACACTGTCTTATATAAAGTCGGTCATCATGCCAGTCACAATGCTACGCTGGTTCAATCATTGGAAGCAATGGGTCATGACGAACTCATTGCCATGATACCAGTTGATAAAACAGATGGAAATATCACGAAGAAGAATGGATGGAAAATGCCGGCAAAAAATCTTTACAAGCGACTAAAAGAAAAAACTCAATTCCGTGTGTTGCGAATGGATGATGGATTTGCCGATGAATGCGATCCGGTAAAAAATAAAGCTACTGCGAAATGGGATAAGCTGAAAGGCAAGCCTGTGATTGATAACAAAAATTTCTTTGTTGAATATACAGTACATGAATAGAAGTTGGATCGGCCTGGTATTTTAGCCATTGCTTAAAACATTTTCCTTTTATTAAAAATCGTTCATATGAAATGGATGGTTTTTATTTTGTACAAGCTGACTGTCTTTAATAGTGAGTATACGTACTTTTCTGTCCACTGTTGTCAATAGTGTCTAGTAATTTACGTCCGTCCGGGTCTTCTCCATAGTAAGCTTGCAAAACACAAGAATGATTATAGATACGTTTAGATACGCATCAGGGCAATAGCTAATAAAATGAATTCCTGATTTTATTTTTATTCTCTAATAAGAAGGTTGTAATATAATCGGCAGTTTCTTCCAGGCTTTCCCTAATTAAAGCGGTTGGAATTCTTAATGTGAGAAAACCTTTTCGCAATGAAAAGTAAGTACGTTTTAATTCTGAAAGGGCTTGTTTGGGATTTGGAACATGTTGATGAGCATCTACTTCAATATTTACTCTTGCATCTGCTACGGCAATATCAATAGTTTTATAGCCATCAAATTTTTCTAATTCAGCAGGTACTCCTCTTCTCTTCAATGAAAGATATAACCTGGTGGCGTCCTCAGTACTGTCATTCAAATTTATTGAGCCCTGGCAGGTAACACATAATTCAAAACCATAATTAGTAGTGGAATAGATATAGACCCTTTCATCTATATAGCTGTGGCAGTGCAAACAGCTATGCATTTTTTCATAGTGTTTCATACAATTGGATTTTAACAACAGCAGAGTAATAACGGTTAAAACAACCTAATTATTACATCCGTTGGCCATCGCCACATAAAACTGATACGATTTAAGGAGAGTATCGATGGAATAAAGAACCACAACTGTCGTCGATGATAAGAATTGTTTAGTACAGTTAACAACAGCGCCAATGTTAAATCAATCCCGAAAGCTATCGGAACGGCAATGGCCGTAAATCAATGCCGGGGTGCTTTTCTTTGGTTCTTTCTTTTGCACAAGCAAAAGAAACAAAAGAAAAATCAAGCCCGGCCCGAAGCTCCGTCGGCCGGGCAGGCTAACGCACATAAGCACTCCATCATTTTGCAATTGAATCTAGTTATCGACGTAGAAGGATTCAAATCTTGCTGCGTGATGTTGGCAGCACTGAAAGGCGCTGGGAATTAGTTCACGATTGACATAAATTTTGAAACAAGTTGAGGCAAGTATCGATCATAAAAAGCAAATCACAATTATCATCGATGCAGATCATAAGAATTGTTGAGTTCGGGGGGCGCCCGGAATTCATGAAGTAAGTGATAACAACTGAATACCTTGATGGCATTTAACACTAGTGAATAAATTTTGAGCGCCATCAAGTCTGCAAAAAATATTGTTTCAACGATAGAAAGGTTCAATATATTTGGGCCCTGCGAGTTTGCTTGCCATTAACTCCGATAATTTTTAAAATACTGTTTATGAAAAATCAATCATTTGCATTCAAATGTGCCGTGATATGCATATTTGTATTTTCTGCACTTTATAGTAATTCACAGGTAACTACTGCGACGCTGAGTGGCATTGTAAAGGATAGCAAAGGGGCTGGTCTTGTTTCTGCAACTGTAACCGTTGAGTATCCTGACGCGGGCATTAAACAAACTCTCGTGACAAAAGCAGATGGCAGGTATACAGTACCCAACCTGCGGGTAGGTGGCCCATACCGCATAACCGTAAATCATGTTAGTTTTAAAGAAGCAAAAGAAGAGAATATTTTCCTCGAGCTTGGCTTGAATAACACAGTTGATTTTTCATTGCAGGAAAAAACAACGGAGCTTGGCAATGTGACAGTAACTGCTACTTCAAGAATATTTGATAGCAAGAGAACAGGTGCCTCTACTAACATCAGCAACCGTCTCATAAAAGCGCTGCCTACCATCAATCGCTCGGCTGATGATTATTTGCGGTTAACTCCTTCGGCTTCGGCTAACTATAACGGAATGTCTTTTGCCGGCCGTAACGGGCAGTACAATAATTATTCATTGGATGGAGCAGTTTTTAATAACCCATTTGGTCTTGATGCACCTACACCGGGCGGACAAACAAATGCACAACCAATATCACTTGATGCAATAGACCAGATCCAGGTGAATCATGCACCTTATGATGTAACACAGGCTGGTTTTACCGGCGCTGGTGTGAATACAGTTACCAAATCAGGCAACAATAACTTTACGGGAACAGCTTATGTTTTCTACAGAACCGAGTCTTTGACCGGCAAAGAAATAGAAAAAACTAAGCTGGTAGTTCCTGACCTTAGACAGTTGCAAACAGGTTTTACTGTAGGAGGTGCACTCAAAAAAAATAAACTATTCTATTTTTTAAGCTTTGAGACAGAACAGCGAACAGATGAAGCAAGCAGCTATGTTGCTTTGAACAGCTCAACGACCGGTGAAACAAATGCATCAAGAGTATTGGAATCGGACCTGGTGGCTGTAAGTAATATTCTAAAGACCCGTTTTGGTTATGAAACAGGGCCCTACCAGGGATTTACACATGACCAGACAAATTATAAATGGTTGGCAAAATTAGACTGGAACATAAGTAATGTCCATAAATTGTCTTTTACCTATAATGGTTTGGATGCAACAAAAGATAAACCGGCTCACCCAAGTGCAATAGGTCGTCGCGGTCCTGATTATTATAC
>DASTZB010000168.1:0-18428 GCA_035764525.1 Chitinophagaceae bacterium
CCCAACACTTTCCTGATACTGATCTCCTTATTTCTTTTTGCTATTGTAAAAAGTGATAAACCAAATAATCCAAGACAAGCAATGACAATAGCAATTGCAGTAAACAGCCAAAGCACTGTAGCGAATAGTCTATCAGTTTTATACTGTGCATTGAATTGTTCATCCAAAAAGAAAAAGCGGAAAGGGCTTTGAGGATAATAAGTGCCCCATTTCTGTTTTACAAAATCCATCAGCATAGGAAGATTGGTAGTATTTATTTTCAATGAAAAATTTCCAAAATTTCTTTCTTCCTCAGGATAGAAAACGATCGGGTCAAAACTATTTTGCAATGATTCCTGGTGATAATCTTTTACTACGCCGATCACTTTGCAATGAAACCCACTTCCATCAATGTATTGGCCAATAGCATCTTCATTTTTAGTAAATCCAAAAACGTTTACAGCAGTTTCATTAAGAATAATATTGACAAGAACATTGGTATCAACCGCCGGCATGTCGTTTGTAAAACTTCTTCCCGCAACGATCTTTAGTCCATAAGCATCGATAAATTTATTATCTACACCAAGATTCCGGCACCGTTTTCCTGACTGTGAATTTTTCAAAGCATAATCAGATGACCCGCCAACCTCTGCTCCCGGCACTGAAGTAGATGCAGTAACAGATTGAATAGCGGGGTTAGCGACCATGTCATTGATGAAAGAATTAAAGGATGGAATACTTGAACTATCCGTGTTCGCAGTCTGTTGAACCACCAGTGTTTGCTTAATATTCACTCCAAGATCACGGGTTTGCATGTAATGAAGTTGCTTGTAAAACCCAATTGCCCCTGTGATCAAAACAATGGCTGCAATGAATTGCAACACCACCAATGATTTTCTTAGAAAATTCTTTCCGCCTTTTAATCCCGTGGTTCCCTGTGAAGTCTTGATAGAATATATTGGTTGGAAAGAAGAAAGAACAAATGCAGGATAAAAAGCGGCAAGCAATGTTCCCAATAAAAAAATTATGACCACGAATAACCAAAATCTCCAATCTGTAACTACTAAGCTGTTCAGGTCTTTTTCTACAAGAGTGGAGAAAGCGGGAAGTGTTAACCTAAAAACGAGAATGCCGATTATTATCGCAATTATATTCAGGAAAAAAGATTCTGACAAGAATTGACGGACAAGGTGGAATTTTCCGGCACCAACAACTTTTCTTATCCCAACTTCTTTCGAACGATCAAGTGAATGTGCTGTAGAAAGATTTACATAATTGATCCAGGCAATAAAAAGGATGAACAAAGCCGCAATTCCTAGATATTTCAGATAAGAAAAATTTCCGTTCCCCGCCATTTCATAATCATACTTAGAACGCAGATGAATATCCTTTAAAGGCTGCAGGTAAAACGAATTCTGATAATCCCTTTGCTTCATATCAGTACCCATATATCGCTCAGCAAAAGCAGGAAACTTTGCTTCCAATGCTTTTGCATCTGTGCCAGGCTTTAATAATACATAAGTATAAAAGTCAGACCATCCCCAACTTGTATTGGCAGCTCCCTGTGTTAGTTGAATATATTTTTCATAATTGAGAATAATATTGAAACGGATATGTGAATTAGCAGGCAGGTTTTCCAACACTGCTTTTACAATATAATCTTCGTTACGATAATGCAGTGGTTTGCCGATCGGGTCTTCATTTCCAAAATATTTCTTTGCAGTTTCTTCTGTTATTACTGCATCATTCAATTCTTTGAAAGCGGTTTCTGCATTTCCTTTTACAAAACGAAACGAAAAAATATTGAACAAAGATTTGTCGGCATAATAAAGAGTTCCGGGTTCTATTATCTTTTGATCTTTATAGGTTACTATGCCTCCTTGCCTCCGGAAACGAGCTGCTTCTTCTATTTCTGGGAAATCTTTTTTTAATGCCGGTGCCACAGCCGGATAAGTAAATGCAAAGGTTTGCTCCTTCCCTCCCTTTTCTTTAGTCATCATCGGAACACGGTATATCCTGTCTTTTTTTGCATGGACATCATCATAACTATATTCAAACCGCAAATAGTTTATTATTAATAAAAATGCAGCGACACCAACTGACAAACCAAAAATGTTTATTGCAGAAAAGGTTTTGTTTTTCCAAAGACTTCTCCATGCGGTTTTGAAATAGTTTTTTATCATAACATATTTTTTATTCTGTTCTTAGATTTTTAACAGGATTGGTAATGGCGGCTTTGATCGATTGAAAACTGATCGTGATCAGGGCGATCAATAATGCCAGCACCCCTGCAACTACAAATACCCACCAATTGATTGAAATACGATATGCATAACTCTGCAACCACTTATGCATAAACCACCAGGATAAGGGAAACGCAATGACAGTAGAAATAAATACCAGGCGTAAAAAATCTTTGGATAGTAAACCGGTGATACCTGTAACAGAGGCGCCAAGAACTTTACGAATGCCAATTTCCCTTGTTCTGCGTTCCGCAGTGTATGCTGCCAGGCCAAATAATCCCAAGCACGAAATGATGATCGCTAGTGCTGCAAATACTCTTGATAATTTGCCTATCAACATTTCGTTTAAAAACATTTCATTGAACTGATCATCAACAAACCTGTATTCAAATGGGTAAGCAGGGTTGTCTTTCTTCATTACTCTCGCCATTGCTGCCAATGTTTGCGCAATGCTACCCTGTGGTTTGGTTCGTACATACATTATACTTGTAAACTTTGGCAGGCAATACAACACAACAGGGTTCGGTTTTTCATACATATCGCCATATACATAATCTTTAACCACACCAATAACATTTAAATGAAGCGTTTGACCATTCCCCGAGGGCAATTGCATCGTCTTACTTATTGCACTGCCCCTACCGAGTATTTTTGCCATTGATTGAGTAACAATAACATTAAAAACAGCATTCGAATCTTTTAACTTGAAATCATCTGATACCTCAACTTCATCTGTTATATGAAAATCGCGTCCTTCGATCATCTTCATATCTGAAACCCTGACAAACTCCGGGCTTACTAATCTTTGCGAAACCAATATCTGGCTGTTGGGGTCTTTGCCCGGCCATGTCATATCAGTCGTATTATTTCCGGCGTATATGGTTTCATGATCTGCAAGAGCTACATTTTCAATTGCCCCGGTATTGATCAAATCATGTTTTATGACATCAATGTTTTTGAGCATATTCCCCTGCAAAGGCATTTCTATGAGATTGTTTTTGTTGAAACCAAGATCTCTTGTTTTGACGTGTTGTATTTGCTGATAAATGATTATTGTGCTGATGATCAAAATAATTGAAATGCTGAATTGTAACACCACTAATCCTTTTCGGATAAATGATGCACTTCCTGTTTTCAGTTTTACTCCTTTTAAAACAAATACCGGGTTAAAAGAAGATAAATAAAGTGAAGGATAACTACCAGCCAGCAATCCGCATACAAGGGTAATGATCAACAAAGCTGAAATATGCAATGGTTCGGCCCAGTTCAATAAAAGCCTTTTTTGTACCAGGTCATTAAAAGAAGGAAGTGCAATGGACATAATAACTACTGCAACAGCAGCAGCGATCAGAGACATCAATAATGATTCTCCTATAAATTGTCCAATAAGTTTTTTCTTTCCCGCACCTAATACTTTTCTTACTCCTACTTCTTTTGCACGTTTTTCGCTTCGTGCGGTAGACAGGTTCATAAAATTGATACAAGCAATGAATAAAATGATCCAGGCAATTGCAGAAAATAAACGTACATATTGGATCTGTCCCCCGCCTGTTTGTTTACCATTCTCAAACTGCCCAAACAGGTGCCAATTATTCATTCCGAATAAAAAAGGATGCGAAGTAGAACCCGGCACCCGCTTCTGAATAATATTGTATAATTGTTTATTTACACTAACAAGATCTGCCCCTGGTTTCAATTCAACATAGGTATTAACGCAACTATTCCTCCATTCACGGGCCCAGGGACTTTGCTGATAGTAAATTTCAAAAGGTGCCAACCATTCGAATTGCAAAGAAGAATTTTCAGGAATATCTTTTAAAATACCAGTCACAACATAATCCTGCTTATTATCTACACGAATTGTTTTACCAATAACATTTTTTTCAGTGCCAAAAAATTTCTCCGCTGTTTTTTCTGTGATCACTAAAGAATATAATTGTGAAAATGCAGTCTTCGCATTGCCTTGCACAAATGGCAAGCTAAACATGCTAAACAAAGAAAGTTCTGTGTATTTTCCGGAAGCATATACTGATCTATCGCCAATTCTAAACAACAATCTTGTATCTCCTTCTGTTGTGCGACAGGTATTCTCAACTCCGGGAATTTCGGTTTGTATTGCAGGTCCAATCACACCCGGGGTCGACCAATGAGTAAGTATGCCCGCATCCAGAACCGAATTCATTCTTGTAAAATAAAGCCGGTCTCTCTTTGCATTAAAATGGTCATACTTCACTTCATTTTCTACCCACAAAAAAATCAATGCTGCACAGGCAATGCCAGTTGCAAGACCAACAATATTCAGAAAACTGTAGGATTTGTTTTTCCAAAGGCTTCTCCATGCAGTTTTAAAATAATTTTTTATCATGACTATTTTTTATTCTGTACGTAAACTTTTTACCGGGTTTGCCAAAGCTGCCCTGATCGTACGTATGCTTAACAGCACAAGAGCGATCATCAGCATGCTAATGCCACAGGCCGCAAATATCCACCAGCTGATATTAGTGCGATAAGCAAAATCCTGCAGCCAGTTATTCATTGCCAACCATGCCAATGGCGTAGCAATGATGAATGCAATGAGTACAAGTGATAAAAGGTCTTTTGATAATAAGGAAACGATCTGAGCAACTGAAGCTCCGAGAACCTTTCTTACACCGATCTCTTTTGTTCTTGTATTCGTAGTATAAATAACTAATCCTAATAAGCCAAGACAACTGATAAAGATGCAAAGCCCCGCTGACCACTTTAATAATCTTGAAACGTCCTGCTCCTTCTTGTAAAATGCGGCAATTGTTTCATCAAAAAATTCATATTTAAAATCATCTTCAGGATATATTTTTTTATACTCATTCCCGATTTTTTCGAGGGTCGTCTTCCACAGCCCTGGCGAACCAGATTCGGATCTTAATGCTATATTAATAACGAAACTACTTTTATCCTCACTGAAATATGCCAACGGCTTTATTGGCTCATGTGTCGATTTAGTATGAAAATCTTTCAACACTCCCACGATTGGTACCCTTTTATTACTGCGAAATACTGTTTTTCCGATGGCATCCCGGGGATTTGTAAATCCAAACGATCTTGTGAATGACTCATTTACTAAATATTCCTTTAATGTGTCACTTTGAGCAGGTAGTCTGCCAGCTACAAGTTTCAATTTGTATATACCGAAATATCCAGGATCGGCCATCATTGTTTCTGTCATCAATTCAATTTCCTTCTTTCCATTATCCATTTTCATTGTGGTGGATGATGCTCCCCCATGTGCAGGTGAATTGCTTGACAGACTCACTTTCTCCACGTCAGGCATCTGCTTTATTTTCTCAAGTAATGCAAATCGCCTGTTATCGGGTTTATCGGAAAAGAAATTCCACTCAGTTCTAAAATAAACGATAGCATCTTTTTTATAGCCAAGGTCCTTGTTCAAAGAAAAATTAATCTGCTTGCTAACAACCAGCGTTGCAATAACCAGAAATTGTGCAATGACAAATTGAGTAATTGTAAGCGATTTTCTTAACCATGCCTTCCTGCTTTTTGCAGTGCTTTCATGTAATTGATTTTTTAAAACAGTAACGGGTTTAAATTTTGTCAGGATCAATGCGGGATAAAAACCCGAAAAAACAGTCATTACCAGGATAAGAAGCAACAAAAATATCCAGACATGCGGTTGATTGACAGCATTAATATTTATTTCTGGTGGAATAAAATCGCTAAAAACTTTTAAAAGCCATGGTAGGATGACGATTGAAAGTATTGTTGCAAGAAGAGTAAGCAGGAAAGTTTCACTAAGAAATTGAAATATCAATTCCCGTTTCCCACTACCTAAGGTTTTTCTTATTCCCACTTCCTTTGCCCGCTGCGCAGATTGTGCGGTTGTAAGATTTATGAAATTGATACAACCGAGTAATAGAAGAAATAAAGCAACAGCAAGTAATCCATATAAAGTTGGCTTATGTGCCTGGCGGCCATCACCAAAGGAACCATAGTCTGCATTAAAATGAATATCGTTTAAAGATTGCAAGCGATGCTTTATGTTGTCCTTCTCCTGTTCTTTTTTGTCCCTGTATTTTTCTCGTAACCCTGCAAACTGGGCATTGAGTTGTTCCGGCCTTGTTCCCTTTCTTAATTTTACAAATACCTGTGAGACGGAATTAATGCTTCCCCAATCATCACCACCAAAATGATCTTTTAATCCAGTTGACATTACTGTCGCCAATGAAATAAATTCATTGAACCTGAAATCAGTCACTTTCTCTTTCTGATCTTTTATAATTCCTGAAACAGTAGTGGTAATGCTGTCATCATAAATTATTTTTTTGCCTATAATATCATTAGCCGGAAGGTTCCCAAAATAGGTTTTGGCTCTTTCTTCAGTAAGCACCACCTGGTTAGGATCTTTTAATGCTACCTGTTTTGATCCTGCAAGCCAATCAGATTCAAAAAGAGAAAAATAAAATTCATCGGCATAAATGATATCAGTTTGCTTTTTAAATTCAGCAGGCGATTGGCTACCGGCTACCGGTATTGAAACTTTTGTTTGATAAGCAGTAACAAAATGTGTGGCAGTTTCAATACCTGTCAAATCTGCTCTCAGTGCTTTTGGCATCGGCATAGGAACACCTGAATTTCTAAATAGAGACTCTCCCGGAAAAGTTATATCGGTAATTACCCGGTATATCCTGTCATTATCCTTTCTGAATTTCTCAAAACTAAATTCAAATTGTACTAATAGATAAATCACCAATGCAGCGCTGATGCCTATTGCCAAGCCTGAAACATTGATCAATGAAAAGATCTTCTGTTTCCAGAAATTTCTAATAGCAATTGTAAAATAGTTTTTAAGCATAAAAATTATTTACTCCGTTCTTAATGATTTTACCGGGTTAGCAATTGCTGCTTTTATCGCTTCAAAACTCACTGTGATCAACGCAACCAGCAATACCAACAACCCCGCGGTTGCAAACATCCACCACGAAATATGTGTCCGATAGGCGAAATCTTCCAGCCATTTGTTCATTATATACCATGCCGCGGGTATTGCTATCACACACGCTAACAATACTAATTTTAAAAATCCACCTGATAACATTGCGGCAATTCCATTCGCCGTTGCGCCTAATACTTTTCTTATACCGATCTCTTTTATTTTCTGTGATGTTGTGTAGGAAATCAATCCATATAGTCCAAGGCAAGCGATCACCAGTGATATTATAGAGAAGTACAGGAATACTGTTGAAAATTTTTCTTCAGCACGATATTGCTCTTCAAAAACTTCTTCAGAAAAACTATAGTCCAGCAAAGCAGAAGGAAAATTTTTCTTCCATGTTTTTTCCAGCCAGGCTTTGGTTTGCGGAAGATTTGAAACGTCTGCTTTCAAGGTGATCCTTGAAAATCTTTCCGTCGAAGGATAGATGGCCAATGGACCTATTAATTGTTGTAAGGTATTAAAATTAAAATCATTTACAACTCCTATCACTTTTCCTTGCTGCCCTCCCATCCTAAATGGTTTGCCTATTGCCATCCTGGCATCTTTCCATCCAAATGTTTTAATAGCATTTTCATTCAGTATAACAGGTCTTATCGAATCTGTAGCTGCATGAATTCCAAAATTCTCCCCCGCTAATAATTTTATTCCATGCACTTTTAGATAATCTGCATCTACCCGGAGTCTCGAAGTATTTACTTGTAAAGGATTGTCATTTACATCAACAGTTTCCGAACCTCCGGAACCTAGACTGCCGAGCAAAGAGTTAGAGATGGCTGCACCCGAAATAAGTGGATTTGATAAAATGTCATTTTTAAAAACGTTATACCCATTTATTACATCTGTATTTCCATGTACCCGTAAAAAAAGCAAGCCATCTTTATCGTACCCAAGATCCTTATGTTTTATATATGACATTTGGGAGTAGATGATTATGATGCCAGTTACCAATACGAGGGTGATCACAAATTGAAATACAACTAGCGATTTACGTAACAATATTCCTCTACCACTTGATTTGAAAGCTCCTTTTAATATCCCTATTGGTTTGAATGCTGAAAGAATTATGGCGGGATAAATTCCCGAAAGAAGTCCCAGGAAAATAGTTACTGCAAGCAGAAAAATCAGCAACATCGGGAATGACAACAACGAGAGCTCCTTGCCGGTAAGCTTATAGAAAAATGGTTGCAGAAATGTTGAAAGAACCATGGAAAAAATGAATGCAAGAATCGCAGTAAATACAGATTCGAATAAATATTGTAACAGCAGTTGTCTTTTGCCGGCACCCACAACTTTTTTAATGCCTACTTCTTTTGCCCTGCTAACGGATCTTGCAGTGGCAAGATTGGTATAGTTTATTCCTGCCAGCAACAAAATGAAAATGGCAATCGTCGAAAAGATATAGACCTGTTTTGCATTTCCGGTCGGAGCTAATTCATACTGAAGATTCGAACGCAGATAAATATCTCGCAAAGGTTGTAGCTTATAAAAATAGATGGGACGCCAAGTTTCAAAACGATCACCAATGTATTTTGCATAGAATTGCGATATCTTATTTGAAAATGCTTTATAATCTACCCCTCTCTTTAATAATAGATAGGTATAATAACTTGCATCACCCCAGCCATCCACTGTCAACACATCGGGATTTGCAACCTCTACTGTTTTAAAGGATGCAAGCAAATTAAAAGTAAAATGCGCATTCTTTGGAGGATCAGGCATAAGACCGGTTACTGTGTATTGAGCTCCCCTGCCCGTGCTATCATTCATATATATAAGCAACGTCTGCCCCAGAGGATCCTTGTCACCAAAATATTTCTTCGCGGTTGATTGAGTAAGTACGATTGTATAAGGTTCGTTTAATGCTGAATGCACATCTCCTTTTTTGAGTTTATAACTAAATATGTCGAAGATCGAAGGGTCAGTAACTAAAATGCCGGGCTCCAATATTTGCTGGCCATTCTGCTCAATTATTTCCTCATGCATATCGAACCGCACCATGTTTTCTACTTCGGCATAATCATTTTTCAATGCTTTTGCCATCGGAGCACTAGACACTGCCGATTCAGAAATACCTGCTTCTCTTTTTTCTATTCCTGTTAAGCGAACGATCCTGTCATAGTTAGCATTAAACTTATCATAACTCAATTCATCATTCACCCAAAGAGCAATCAAAGCAAAACAAGTTAACCCGACAGATAAACCTATTATGTTCAGAAATGAGTAAGTTTTGTTTTTTACTAAACTTCGCCATGATTGTCTCAAATAGTTTCTGATCATAGTTATTTTTTTATTCCGTTCTTAATGACTTCACGGGATTTGCAATGGCCGCTTTAATCGCTTGGAAACTCACAGTTAATAAAGTAATAAACAAAGCGCCCCCTATGGCAACAGCGAAAATCCACCAGCTTATTTCCGTACGATATTCATATTTCTGTAACCATTGACTTAGAAAATAATATGCAAGGGGAGCGGCAATGCAACAAGCAATGACTACCAATACCACAAAATCCTTTGATAGCATTTGCCAGAGATTTCGCACAGTAGCACCCAGTACTTTACGAATTCCAATTTCCTTTGTCCGTTTTTCCGCAATAAAAGATGCGAGACCAAACAGTCCAAGACAGGAAATGAAAATAGCCAGTACAGCAAATACTGAAGCCAATTTCCCAACACGTTCTTCTGTGGCGAATTTTAAACCGTATTCCGTATCTACAAACTTGTAATCAAACGGCACAGAGGGAACCAACCTCTTAAATATAGATTCCATCTTAACAAGTGCGTCGCCAACTGCAAGTTTTGGGTTAATACGAACATGAATGCAAGCATTTGCTTCATCATTGTTAACGAGGTAAATAGTTTGTCTTACCGGATCAAACGGCGATTCCATCAACATATCCTTAACCACTCCTACTATCTTAAATTGAAATCCGGACCACCGGATAATCTCTCCAATTGGTTCTTTCAGCTCCATATACTTCACTGCTGCCTCATTCACAATAATGCTGTAAACAACCGTACTGTCACTCGCACTACCTATTGAATCACTAGCAAACGCAGGAGAATAGTCCCTGCCTTTCTTCATTTCCCATCCTACTGTTTTGCCATAATCATGGGTGATCCAAATTGTGCCAAACCCTTCTACTTTATTAGGGTCTTTGTCCTTCCACTCCAAACCCCCATTGTTTGACCAAATAGCAGTAGTAGGACTTGATGATCTTGCGATCTCTGCAACTATTCCCTGGTTTTCTAATTCTTTCGATAAAACATCATATCGTTGAAGCAGGTCAGGCGATTTTATTTGTATGGTTAATAATCCATCCCTGCTATACCCGACAGGGCGGTCCTTTGCATGTTGTAGCTGACGATAAACAACTATAGTCCCAATAATAAGTACAACAGAAACGGTAAATTGCAACACCACTAAAACTTTTCTTGGTAATGATGCAAAACGCCCAGCCTGGAACGTTCCCTTCAATACTTTTACCGGATTAAATGAAGACAGATAAAATGCAGGATAACTTCCAGAGATCAGGCTGGTTATTACAATAAAAGCTGCACTGATTATCCAAAAAAACTGGTTAGACCATATCATGGTCATTTCCTTGTCAGATATCTGATTGAACAATTGCAATGAAAGAGCAACCAACATCATTGAAAGAATAAACGATATAAAAACAATGACAAAAGATTCGCATAAGAATTGTCTTATCAATTGACTGCGTAAAGAACCGACCGCCTTGCGTATACCCACTTCTTTGGCCCGCTTCTCACTTCGTGCAGTGCTTAAGTTCATGAAGTTGATGCAAGCCAAAAACAATACAAAGGCACCTATAATTCCAAACATCCATACATATTGAATACGGCCACCAACATTTATACCGTCCTTCCATTGAGGGTACAAATGCCATCGGCTCATTGGATTCAAAAAGACTTCGCGATGAAATTTTTTGTATTCTTCTTCGGTTACATTGAGTTCCGCATTTTTAATTACAGCATTTACGTCATTAAATGTGGTGTTTGGCTGCAATTGAACATACATGAGAAAAGAGCTATTACCCCAGTTATCTTTTGCCTCCTGCATCCATTTATGAAAGGACAAGTTCAGATCCCACGAAGAAATAAATTTCAAATTTTTGAAATCGGAATTATAAGGTAAATCACTATAAACGCCGGTCACCTTTACATCCATTTGGTTATCTATCCGCATCATCTTATTAATAGGATCTTCATCGCCAAAAAGAGCTTTTGCAGCAGAGAATGAAAGCATGATGGAGTGAGGATCTTTCAAACCGCTCCAGTTACCCATTTGCATATGTAATGACAACATTTCCGGCGCACCTTCCTGCATAAACCTTCCGAACCGGGAGATCTTTTTATCATCTACAGATAATATGTGTTCTTCATCCCAACGGGACATTACAATATTTTTAAAAGGAGACCCATATTTATTTCGTAATTCAAACTCTAAAGGCCGTGGCAATGCTGAAGAGGTGAAACGTTGACCATTGAAATTACCTTTAAGCATTACTTGTGCAATCCTGTTATAATTCTGATGATACTTATTAAATGAAAGCTCATCATAGATCCACAACCCGATAAGAATAGCCACGGCCATACCAACAGCAAGTCCACCAATGTTAATAGCAGAATACCCTTGGCTTTTAATAAGATTTCTCCAGGCGATTGTGAAATAACTTTTGATCATGACGTAAACTTTTAATTTATTCAGTTCTCAAACTTTTTACCGGGTTTGCGATCGCCGCTTTGATCGCCTGGAAGCTGACTGTAATCAATGCAATTAAGATTGCTGCCGTTCCGCCGATTAAAAATGCGGTCCACCCGATATTTATTCTGAATGCAAAATCTTCCAGCCATTTATGAATTCCCCAATATGCTAACGGAACGGCAATAACGATAGCAATGCAAACCAGTTTGATAAAATCTTTTGCAAGCATCGAAACAAGATTTGGTACCGAAGCACCAAGTATTTTTCTTATTCCAATCTCTTTTACACGTTGCTGTGCGGCAAAAGTTATCAAACCCCAAAGGCCAAGACAGGATATCAGCATAGCTAAGACAGAGAATATTTTGAACAGACTGAACAATCTCATTTCTGATTTATACAAAGCATCTAATTGCTGATCCAGGAAATTATACTCAAATACTCCCTCAGGAAATATTTTCTTATAACTTGTATTTACCTGGTTGATCACTACGGGCATATCTGAACCTGCCTGTATTTTGACCCCCACTCTATCTGCAAAAGGAAGGTATTGAGTGATCAATGTTGGCTTGATAGGTATACGTAAAGGGCCAATATTAAAATCAGAAACGATTCCGGTTATTTCTGCATGCCATCCCATCAACCCTGTCCAGAATCTTTTACCTAATGCTTCTTCATTTGATGCAAAGCCAAGTTCTTTTACTAATGTTTCATTAACTACTGTTTTGGGGAAACGCAGATCTTCCGGTATTGACCTTGATACTGCGCTGGTATCAGCAATTGTAAAAAACCGGCCTGCCTTTAAATGTAGCCCATACAACTGGCAAAATTTATCATCGGTCATAATAGTGGTTACAGACTTTAGATTTGGATCCTCACGACCTATAAGGCTCATCCGTGTTCCCCAATGAGCATTTTCTCCACCGCTCGGAGGACTAGTTGAAAACGACCAGGCTTTTACTCCGGGAATAGTTTTAAGTTCTGCAGCAAATAATTCTTTTTGTGCAATACTGCAGCTGGAAGGTATCTCCATCGTTACTATATTGTCCTTATCAAACCCAAGATTTTTGTGGCGCATATAATTCATTTGCTTGCCGATGAGCAAAAGCCCGATCAATAAACAAATTGAAATACTGAATTGAGTTATTACCAACCCTTTTCTTAATAAAGGTGTTCCCTGGTTTGTATTTACAGAACCTGACTTTAAAACAGAAGCTGGTTGAAATCTCGTAATGATCCATGCAGGATAAATACCAGCCAATAAAGCAGTGAGAAAAATACCTGTTAATAACGAGGCTATTATTACCGGAGTTTTCCTAATTTCAAAGGTGATCTGTTTACCGGTAAGATCTTTTAAATAAGGTAATGCAAGTTTAGATATAACGATACTTAATATAGCAGCAAAAAAAACAAGTAGCAGTGCTTCACTCAGAAATTGCCTAATTAATTGAAATCGCCCGGCACCTATTGACTTGCGTACACCCACTTCTTTTGCACGGGTGAGTGATTGAGCAGTTGAAAGGTTAATAAAATTTATACAGGCTAATATTAACACTGCAAAACCGACAGCTCCAAAAAACCACAACCATTGTGTATTGATAGCCTTCACCCATTCTCCACCTCCCGCATATTTTGAATTAACATGTATGTCACTTAAAGGTTGTATTTCTGTTTCCACATGTGAATCCTTCCCCATCCATTTCTGATTATTTAGAAACCTGTCATAAATACTTTTTAATCCTGCCTTAAGACCAGCGCCAGGTTTGATTCCTTTTGGTAAAACAATAAACGTCGTTCCACCAGATACTGAACCGTAATGAGTCGTACTTGTCATTAAATATTTTTCATTGTCAGAAAAGGAAAGCAACATGGAAGCGGGTAAATGGGTATTACGGGGGAAATCTTTTATTACGCTGCCTACAGTTATATTGAAACTATCGTTGTATGTGAATGTTTTTCCAATTGGATCTTCGCCGCCAAAGAATTTTTTTGCTGTTTCTTCTGTTAACGCAGCCGAGTAAGGTTTTCTTAGCGTTTCGTAAGCATTGCCTTTTACAACTTTCACATCAAACACATCAAGGAATTCAGGGTCGGTCATCATCACATGATCTTGTTTGAATCGCTTTGTAGGATTGATCTGGATGATGGCCTGTTGTGGATGATGAATTTTAGTTATATACTCCAAACCAGGAATATCTTTTCGCATCTGGTCAGCTAAAGGAAAGGGAGTTGAATAATGAAATTCCTTTTTACCAAAATCAACCCATACAGTATTTAAGCGATAAGTTCTGTCGGCCTTGCTTTCATAGGCATCAAAGCTCAATTCATACTTCACAAATAATCCTATTAATAAACAGACGGTGATGCCTAATGTCAACCCGACAATATGTAATGATGTAGTTAACTTTTGGCGGTTAAACCGGCGAAGTATGAATGGAATGTTTTTAAATATCATAAACTATATTTTTATTCTGTTCTTAAACTCTTCACAGGGTTCGTTAATGCAGCTTTTATTGCCTGGAAACTTATAGTGATCAATGCGATCACTGCCGCCAGGACACCCGCAGTTAAAAACATCCACCATGGCATCGATATGCGATAAGCAAAATCTTCTAACCACTTATTCATAAAATACCAGGAAACAACAAACGCAGGAATTGCCGCAAAGGCAACCAGTTTTAAAAAATCTTTTGAAAGCAATGCAACAATTGTTGACATATCGGCGCCTAAAACTTTCCTGATACCGATCTCTTTAAGTCTTTGCATGATCGCAAACGCAGAAAGACCAAACAATCCCAAACAAGCAATAAAAATGGCAAGGGATGCAAAGATGATCAGCAATGTTTTTTGACGTTGCTCTGCTTCATAAAGCCTTGTAAAATTTTCATCAAGGAAAGTATATTGGTAAGGTGTATCAGGAAGGAAGTTTTTCCATGACGATTCAATTCGGTCTAGCGCTGCCGGAATATTTGATCCTGAAATTTTGATTGATATCCTTCCATAAGAACCGGGACCTCTTGGCACCAATAAAACAAGAGGTGTGATCTTCTGGTGCAGCGACTCAAAATGAAAATCATTAAAAACGCCGATCAGTTTTCCTCTGCGGTTACCATAGCCAAAATTTTTGCCAATCGCATCTTCATTATTTTTAAAGCCCAGAACTCTTGCAGCTGCTTCATTGATCAAAAAAGCGGATGTATCCAAACTAAAATCTCTGGAAAATCCTCTGCCGGCTATTACTTTTATTCCATAAGTTGAAATAAAATCATGATCTGCCGATACAAATTTTATATTCGCATTCACCGGAGCCAGTGTGTCGGACGATTCCATACTTGCTCCCATTGCATCCAATAATCTTCCTGTAGGAATACGTGAAGAACGCCCAACATTTTTAATATTGGAATTTGTCAATAATTCATTCCGGAATGCTTCATATTTATCATTAAGCTGGGTCGTATAAGGAATTGTTACGATGTGTTCTTTATCAAAACCGAGTATTTTGTTCTGCATAAATCTCATTTGCCAGAAAACAATTCCCGTAGCAATGATGAGAATGATAGAAATGGCAAACTGAAGGGTAACAAGAGCTTTTCTGAAAGAAATGCCACCGCCTGCTTTCAAAAATCCTTTTAAAACTTTTATTGGTTGAAATGAAGACATGAACAGTGCGGGGTATATGCCAGATATGATCCCCACAACAAATGGTATCAGCACAAGAGGTACAATGATCTGCCATTTTAATAAAATGTCGATCGTAAGCTGTTGTCCTGAAATTTTATTTAACCAGGGAAGCGTTACCCATGTAAGTGCTATTGCTAAGACCAACGAGACGTAGGAAACTAAAATTGATTCACTCAGGAATTGAATAACAATTTCTTTCCTTTCAGCGCCAGCAACTTTCCGGATACCGATTTCTTTTGCTCTTAATGTTGATCTTGACGTTGAAAGATTCATGTAATTGATACAAGCGATCAATAAAATGAACAAAGCAATAGCCGAGAAAATATAAACTCTTTTTATATCGCCATTTTCTTCTGCCTCGTAATCTGTGTGCGACCGAAGATGTATATCAGTTAATTTTTGCAGGCCAATTGTTGTCCCCTGTGAAGGCTTGTATTTAGGGCCAGAATTCATATGCTTGTCAAGAAAAGCAGGAAACTGTGCTTCTAGTTTTTTTGGATCATAATGATCTGGTAACCGTATATAGGTAAAAAAGGAATTATTACCCCAGTTGGTTCTCAGGTTCGCCGCTCCATATATCAAACTATCGTTTAGTGTATTAAACGAAACCATAATATCAGGATGAAAGTGAGTATTAGTAGGAAAAGCTTTGTAGACCCCGGTTACTTTAAAATCAAAATAGTTGCCCATGTTAATCCGTATCATTTTGTTCATAGGATCCTCATTACCAAAATATTTTTTGGCTATCTCTTCGGTCATCATTACACTATATGGATCTGACAATGCTCTTTTAGGATCGCCTTTTACTACACTTGCTTTGAAAAAATTAAAAAAATGATCGTCTGCAAACATCACATTCTGTTCATTAAACATTTTTTCTTCATACTTCATGGGCGTAGTACCGTTGGATATAGTACGGGTAATATCCTCGATCTCCCCAAAATCATTTTTCAATAATGGGGCAAAAGGAGGTGAAATTGTACTCAGTGTAAGCGAAACCGCTTTCGTTTCCGGGTTTAAAAAAGTTCGTGTAACACGATAAACCCTATCTGCGTTTGGCTGGTATTTATCATAGCTTAACTCATTAAGGATATAAGTAAGGATCAGCATGCAACATGCTAATCCCACGGTTAATCCAAAAACATTTATGAAAGAAATGAACTTGTATTTAACAAGATTCCGGTAAGCTATTTTTAAATAATTTTTTATCATAAAAATGTTTTATTCAGTTCTTAAACTTTTAACAGGATTGGCAATAGCCGCTTTGATTGCCTGGAAACTCACAGTTAATAATGCAACTGTCAATGCAGCAATTATTGCTATGCCAAATACCCACCAACTGATATTTACCCTGTATGGAAAATCTTTTAACCAACTATTCATGGCCAACCAAGCAATTGGAAAAGCGATCAATGATGCGATGATGACAAGCGCAAGGAAATTTTTAGATAATAATCCAACAATATCAAAAGCATTTGCTCCTAATACTTTTCTTATGCCTAATTCTTTTGTTCTTTGTTCTGCACTAAATGCAGCCAATCCAAATAATCCCATACAACCTACTATGATGGCCATGATCGTAAATATCCAAAGCAGCTCACTTAATTTTCCTTCTGCCTTATACATCGTTGCATAAGTTTCGTCCATGAATTTATAATCTAAAGGATAACCCGGAACGAATTTGCTCCAAACATTATCTATATAAGCAATTGTGTTTTTAATATCCGCTGTTTTTAACTTAAGAGCAACTGCAAATAAAACCTGTGGGTAAATATGAATAACTGAAGCTGTAACTTTTTCATGAAGACTCTTATAATGAAAATCTTCAACGACACCTATTACTTTTCCTTTTTTTACGGGGTTAAGCGTATCAATTGGTGACCATTCGTTCCAGCTTATTGGCTGACCGATCGCTTTTTCCGGTGTACCGAAGCCCCATTCCTTTACTGCAGTTTCATTAATGATAAATGCCTCTTTCAGATCGGTGGCCATGTCTTTTGAAAAATCTCTTCCGGCAATAATTCTTAGGCCTAATGTTTTTACATAATCATGATCACCAATAAATACATTGGCAGAGCGTTCTTTTTCTCCATCAGCACCCCTGGTTGTAACTCCATCTCCCGCATAACGATCACCGGGCAAACCATAGCCTGACGTGATTGAAACAATATTAAGTGAACGTTTTAATTCTGATTTGAATGATTCTAAATTTCTTTCCAGGTCACCTCTTACCTGGAAATAGACGACCTGTTCTTTGCTAAATCCAAGATCCGTATTATTTAAAAACTGTGTTTGCCTGTAAACAATAGTTGTGGAAACGATCAGCAAAACAGAAAGCGAGAATTGGATGACAACCAATGCTTGTCTTAACCATGCACCGCCTCCACTGCCAATAAGTTTCATATTCTTTAAAACTTTTATCGGCTGAAAACCTGACAACACTAAAGCAGGATAAATGCCCGCGAGAATGCCAATTACAATTCCTGCGGCTATTATTATTAAGCCAAGAACTGGATTTGCAAAAGGATTAAACTGAATTGATTTTCCAGCAAACTGATTTAGCAATGGAACTATAAGAAATGTAGCAACAATTGCCAGCAGCATTGATAGAACGGAAAGCAGGATCGTTTCTCCAATAAATTGCATGATAAGTTGCTTTCTTTCTGCACCTATTACTTTTCTTACACCGATTTCTTTGGCTCTTCTGAAGGATCTTGCCGTGGCAAGGTTTACAAAATTGAAACAAGCAATCACTAAAACGAATAAGGCAATAATGGTTAATGCTTTTACATAAGTTTCATTCCCTCTTATAGCA
>DASTZB010000169.1:0-10114 GCA_035764525.1 Chitinophagaceae bacterium
CGAAAAGCGGTTTCAGGGTAATGACATACGAAGAGAGTAATAGTGCAGGAAAAAATAGGTAAGAGATTATCTATTCATCTGCGGAATTCCGACCGTAACTTTTATTTTCTGAGGAATGATCGTTTTAACTGGTAATATATAAGTCATATTACCTTTTTGATATGTAACAAGTGAATTGCGTGTAAAAGTATTATTCTGGTTTTGTTGATTGATGATTTGGCTACCACGATATTGATAACCTGATTTCAACGTAAACTTGCCTGGAGCAATTGTTGGTTTGGAACTTAATAATGAATTTTTCTTTCCTTTAGATTTACCATCACCTAAATTAGCAAAAGCTACAACCGACAAACCTATTAAAAGCAGGGTTGCCAGTTTTCTCGTTAACACCAGTTTAAATATATTTTGGTAGTTCTTCATCCTTAAGCAAATATAAAAACAAAAATAATCATAAAACAAACCGCCTATCCCTATTTTTTACACTTATTTAACGACCAAATCGGGAAAAAGTTATTAAAAGTTGCCTGTTTTTGTAAAAATCGCTAAATTGACCAAACTCCTGACACCATGAAAGAAAATCCACTCCGGAAAGACAACAGTGAACTGCAGGAAATACTGAAAAGATACGAAAACCTTAAGAAAGGCCGCAGCAACTCCTACATTGATGAAGAATCTTTCGAAAAGATCATAGATTATTTTGATGAAAAAGAGGATATCAGCAGTGCTTTGGAGGCAGCTGAAAAGGGAGCAGAGCAATATCCATTTTCTTCTACCATGCTTATTCGAAAAGCTGATTTGTTAATTGCCACTCATAAATACCGCGAGGCATTAAATCTGCTCGAACATGCAGCTATGCTCGATAGCAGCGATATAAATGTTTATATATTAAAAACGGATGCTTACCTGGCTTTGGATAAACAGGAAAAAGCTGTTGAAATTCTTGAGCAGGCTCTTGCACTTTTTACAGGCGAAGAAAGAATATCTCTTCTTTTTGAATTGTCTGATGTGTATGACGATTACCAGGAATTTGAAAAAGTATTTGACTGTTTGAAATTAATCTTAGAGCAGGAACCCAATAATGAAGAGGCACTATACAAAATTTGTTTTTGGACAGATTTTACAGGAAGGAATGAAGAAAGCATTAAGCTTCATCAAAAGATCATTGATGAATTTCCTTATAATGAGTTGGCATGGTTTAACCTCGCAGCTGCTTACCAGGGAATAAAACTATATGAAAAAGCCCTCGATGCTTATCAATATGCCATTGTCATAAATGAAAAATTTGATTACGCCTATCGTAATATGGGTGACGCATATATACGATTGAAAAAATATAAAGAAGCAATCGAGGTATTGCAAAAAGTATTAGAGCTTACAAAACCGGAGGCGTTAATTTATGAAGCACTTGGTTTTTGTTATGATAAACTTCATAATAATGGGCAAGCCAGATTTTATTTTAGGAAAGCATCTCATATTACACCCGAAGACAGTAAACTTTATTACAAGATCGCTTGTACTTATTTTAACGAAGGACAATGGGAAAGTGCAGCAAAACAACTTGAGACAGCTTTGAAGATCCAGAGAAATCAATTAGAATATAATTTATTGATGGGTGAATGTAAAATGCAGCAAGGATTTTATAAAGATGCGATCCAGTATTTTTCTGCGATAGTGACGACACGTCCAAAAAACAAAAAAGGTTGGGAAGCACTCGTAAGATGCCTTTACAAAGCGGAATACTTTGAAGAAGCAAAAGACCAGGTAACAACAGCATTAAAAATTTCAAATGGGCAGCCTATATTTCTTTATTATCTAAGCGCAATACTTTTTGCTATAGGAAAAACAAAAGAGGCCATTTTACAACTCGAACATGCTATGGCAAAGTCGCCAAAGCTTGTAAAACAATTTGTAGAGCTAAATCCTTCTATTCTTCAAAATCATCATGTGGTAGATGTGATCTCAAAAGCAAAAAGAAAGCGTTGAATATAAGAACTATTGCATGACTAATGGCTGACAATGTTCAGATACACTCTGCTCATTCTTTCCTATTTTTGCCGCCATTGCAACTTTACTGTTTAGGCAAAATTGCTATTCAATAAAATCAACTATGAATTTTAATTTAAGTAACATTCCGGATCGTAATCAAAAGCCTCGTACATCCGGGCTTACGATGGTGATGGATAAGGGACTTAGTATAAATGAGGCAAAGAATTTTTTAAGTGTATCGCACCCGCATGTTGATATTGTTAAACTTGGCTTTGGAACTTCATTTGTTACTCCTAATTTGAAAGAAAAGATAGAAGTCTACCAATCTTATAACATACCGATTTATTTCGGAGGAACTTTGTTTGAAGCATTTCTGATCCGTAATCAATTTGAAGATTATATAGCCGTCTGTAAAGAATATGGGATTACCTACATGGAAGTGAGTGATGGCTCAATAACAATTCCACATTCAGAAAAATGCGGATATATTGAAAAGCTGACCAATCACGGTACGGTATTAAGTGAAGTAGGAAGCAAAGATGCTGAACACATCATTCCGCCTTACAAGTGGATCGAGCTGATGAGAGCCGAGCTAAATGCCGGGGCCACTTATGTTATTGCGGAAGCAAGAGAAGCTGGTAATGTTGGAATTTATCGCGGTTCTGGTGAGGTAAGAGAAGGGTTGGTACAAGAAATTTTGACGCAGATCCCTGCTGAAAAAATTATCTGGGAAGCTCCGCAAAAAGCACAACAACTCTATTTTATAGAACTGATCGGTTGTAATGTAAATCTTGGAAATATTGCACCTACAGAAATGCTCCCATTGGAAGCAATGCGGGTTGGTCTTCGGGGTGATACTTTTCATTTATTCCTGAATAAAGAAGAAGCCTGATGCGATTATTTGGTTTGATCGGATTTCCTTTGTCACACTCTTTTTCAAAAAAATATTTTACAGAAAAATTTGAGAGGGAAGGGTTGAATGATTGCAAATATGAGAACTTTCCTATTGCATCGATAGATGAATTAAAAAAAATACTTTCAATGCCGGGCCTGGAAGGGTTGAATGTAACTATCCCATATAAAGAAAAAGTGATTTCCTTCCTTTATCAATCGTCGGCAGTTGTAAAAAAGATAAAAGCCTGTAATTGTATAAAAATAAAAGACGGCAAACTATATGGATATAATACAGACATAGCTGGCTTTGAAAGATCATTGAAAAAGAACTGGAATCCTTTTGTTCATTCACATGCGCTTATCCTTGGTACTGGCGGATCGGCAAAGGCAGTGAGATATGTGTTTGATAAATTCGATATAAAGTATAAAAGAGTTTCTCGCAAGCCTTCTGCTGATAGCTATTCTTACGAACAGTTGACAAAGGGTATTATCGAAAAATATAAACTTATTGTAAATACTACACCATTAGGAATGTTTCCTAACATTGTGGAAGCTCCACCTATTCCTTATGAATTTCTTACTCCCGAGCATTTTCTTTTTGACCTGATCTACAATCCTGCAAAAACTCTTTTCTTAAAAAAGGGGGAAGATCGTGGCGCTTTAATTCAAAATGGATTTGATATGCTTGTTTTGCAAGCGGAAGAAAACTGGAAGCTATGGAACACTGATGCTGAACCTACAGACTTGTAATTTTTTCAATTGCTTTTCCCGGAATTGCTGCTACTTTTTTTAGATCATAGTCATAACAAACCATCCAAGTTTTTGCAAGTGCTACAGTAATCTGCTTACCATCAACAGATCTTTTCTCAAGCTTATAAAAAAGATCGAATGCAACTTTTGTGATCTCTCCCACTGCAACTGAAGCAAGGATTTCATCACCATAATAAATTTGATCTTTGTATTCGATCGCTACATCACTCATGATCGTTCCAACACCGCCAAAATCTAACTCTGTATAACCACAATGAGTAAAAAATTTTGCTCTTGCTTCATGAACTATTGAAAGAATAGTGTCATTACCAACATGACCGCCAAAGTTTATATCAGTAATTCTTATCGGGATATTTGCAGAAAATGAAAATTTAGCTGGCAGATTGATTTTTATTCGTGCCATTTGAATTGTTTACATTAAAAGTAATGAAACAGTTTATTTATCCTGAACTGTTTTGAGTAATTCTATAAAACTTGTAAACGCATCACCCGATGAAACTGGCAGAGAAGCAACTTTCTTTCGCCATTCATTAAGCGTTTCTTTCCAGTAAGCCCCTTCGCCAAACATAACTTCGTAATAATCTTCTGAAACTGGTTTGTTTTGAAGATGAGGAGCAAGATTTGCAAATTGTGCCGGGATCTTTACCAATCTTCCATTTGCATTTACCATGGTTAAATAATTCTGATCAGCTGTAACTAAAGAAAGATCATCAATTGACTGGCCAAAACTATTTCCACCCGGTCTTTCATTATTCAAAGCAGCATATTGGACATCTGATGTTTGGGGAGCAGTATAAATTCTATTATTTCTTATGCCCGTAGTTTTATTTCGCTTGCTCTTAATAAGTAATTCAGGATTTATAGTTGCAACAGATGTGGTAGATGAAATATCCGGTTTTTTTAGGTTATCAATTTTCTTTTCGTTATTAGTATTTGTATCAGTTGCAGTTTTTTTCTCTATTCCATTTTGAACTCCAGCTAATGAATCACTGCTGTTATTATTTTTAAATACGATCCAGGCTGTAATGACCACGCCGATAAATATTGCAGCAGCAGCAAGTCTTTTGAAATTGATTAGAACGCCTCTTTTAGCTGGTTCTTTTTTTTCCTCTGTATTAATAGCTGTGCTTATATTTTGCCATGCAGAAGCTGGCGGGGTATGTTCAGAATCTAATATTTTTTTTCCTATGACATTGTCTGCATTGATCTCATCTATGTTTACGGAAAGTTTTTCCCATACCGCTGCCGGCGGTGTCACTTCCATTTCATACAGTCTTTTTTGTAACCCGGAGTTCATTCTACTTTCTGTTTTCTATCTTTCTCATCTAAGAAGTTTATCACCATATCCTGCAGTATCATTCTTGCCCTCGCCAATTGTGACTTACTTGTTCCTTCACTTATTCCTAAAATATCACCGATCTCTTTATGTGTATAACCTTCTACTACGTACAGGTTAAATACTGTTCTATAGCCCGGTGACAATTCTCTTATCAAGTTCAAAATGTCTTTTTCACCTAGCCTGTCAAGAGCTGTTTTTTCTTTATAAGGTATCGTGTTCTCTTCTTTCTCTGCTATTGGTTTGAGGTAAGTTTTGCGTCGCAGATGCTCGATTGCTGTGTTGACAAAAATTCGTCGAATCCAACCTTCAAATGAACCTTCGCCGCGAAAACGGCTTAGATTCTTATATATTTTTACAAAGCCATCCTGAAGTATATCCTGCGCATCATCGCCGTTTCCTGCGTACCGCAGACAAACTGCATACATTTTGGAACTAAACCTGTTATACAGCTCCTCCTGCATTCTCCTCTCACCACTTATACATCCCTGGATTAAGTCGCTTTCGGTGATATTATGGTTGCTTGCCATGCTCAATTTGTGGAGTTTGTTTTCATGTTTTGCAAAAATGCGACCAATTTAGCCGCGGCCTTTGTCCTATGGTTAAATCGATTCTTTTCTTCGATCGACATTTCGGCAAAACTTCGATTGCTACCATCCGGAATGAAAATAGGATCATATCCAAATCCTTCCGTTCCCTGCGGGGTGTCGATTATCTTCCCATTGCAAATTCCCTCAAATTGAGTTTCATTACCTTCAATGATTAAGGAAATAACAGCTCTAAACCTCGCATTTCTATTTGACTGGTTTGCCAGCTTATTTAAAACCTTTTCAATATTTTCTTTAAAAGATCTTGCTTCGCCTGCATAGCGGGCACTCTTTACTCCGGGTTCACCATTTAATGCTTCTATTTCCAAACCGGTATCTTCACTAAAACAATCATTGCCCGTAAGTTTATAGATCGTCCATGATTTTTCAGAAGCGTTTTCTTCAAGTGTATCATGCGGTTCGGGAATATCAATATCAATACCTGCCTCTTTTAATGAAACGATCTCGATCTCTTTTCCTGCAAATGCTTTCAATTCTTCGATCTTATGTTGGTTATTGCTTGCAAAAATTAATCTCATAGGTTAAATATCTTTTTAAGACAAACCCACAATTTCCCTTTCAATGATTTATCAGGCTCAATAACATCTAAAGATGGTGACGAAACAAAAACTGCATCCTTGTAACCCTGCACCTGGAATTGCGGAAATATCATTGGCAAACCAAACTCACCTGGTTCTACATCAAATAATAAAACAACTCTAGGTTTAAAGTAATTTAGAATTTCATTGAACTCAGATGAATTGTGATCCTGGAAATTTAGTACTGCTACATCTGCGAGATTCAGGTTACATGCAGCTAATAACTTTGTAAGAAAAGATAATTGTTTGTCCGGTATATGAACTGCATCAGCATTGCGAACTATAACAAGAGTTTTCTTTTTGTTTTCTCCCAGATATCTCCACCCGGTATTGACCTGATCAGTATCAATTTTAGTTTTCGATAAAACTTTTTGCTCCTCATTGATCTCTACCAATGAATTTTTATAAAGGGAAGCAATATCAGTTGGTTCAAACTTAATGGAATTCAGGCTCATGAAAAGGCTACAAATAGGTGTTAGTTTTTTTTGTTTCTTTGTGCTTCAAATGTAAACATTTATGATTGCAAGTATGGACATAAACATTACCAAATCAGGGAGAAGTAAGTTACAGGACATAAATCTTGATAATATTCCATTTGGTCATTTCTTCACCGATCATATGCTTGAAGCAGATTTTGAAGGAGGCGAGTGGAAAAACATAGAGATAAAACCTTATCAACCATTTTTGATGAGTCCTTCAGCAGCTGTATTTCATTATGGACAAGCTATTTTCGAGGGAATAAAAGCCTATAAAAACCAAAATGGCGAAGCATTCATCTTCAGACCATATGATAATTTCAAACGTTTTAATATCTCAGCTGAAAGAATGCAAATGCCAACTGTGCCTGAAGAATTATTTATAGAGGGAATGAGAAAATTAATTGAAATTGATAAAAATTGGATCCCTCAAAAACATGACTATTCACTTTATATCAGGCCGGTTATGTTTTCTTCTGATGAAATTATTGGCGTAAGGCCATCTGATAACTATAAATTTTTTATTATTCTAAGCCCAACAGGTCCATATTACGCTGCTCCTATGCGAATTTATGTTGAGGAAAAATATGTAAGAGCAGTTGAAGGTGGGGTAGGTTATGCAAAAACTTCTGGCAACTATGCAGCGGCTATGTATGCAACTGCCCAGGCAAAAAAACACGGATATGACCAGGTGCTTTGGACCGATGCATTTGAGCATAAATATGTACATGAATGTGGTACAATGAATGTTTTTTTTGTGATTGGCGACAAAGCTTTGACTCCAGACTTGAAAAGTGGAACAATACTGGATGGAGTAACAAGAGCAAGCGTTATTACCCTGCTAAAAGAAATGGGCTATAAAGTGGAGGAAAGACCAGTTAACATCCATGAGATCATTGATGCTTATAAATCTGGTGTACAAGTTGAGGCATTTGGAGCAGGCACGGCCGCTACTATTTCTCCTATAAAGGAACTCAAGTACAAAGATTTTGTAATGCATTTTGATGTGGAAAAATGGAAGGCTGCTCCAGCGATCAAAACCACCATGACTGAGATCAGGGAAGGAATTCGGGAGGATAAATATAATTGGATGTGGAAGATTTGATCCTCAATGACAAATAAAGATTCTAAATCTCAATGGGCCAATAAGTGGTTGGGATTTTTGTTTTTTTAGAAGCTTTGAAAACCTTTGAATTTAGTGGGATAAATATCCGGATGTTTTTTGGTATTTACCCTGTTCGCCATTACCTTTGCCCCCCTTCGGGAAATAAACCCCGGAGCAATTAAAAGGTCCCAGAATGCCTACAATTCAACAGTTAGTTCGCAAAGGAAGAGAAATCATTAAAGCCAAAAGCAAATCAAGGGCTTTGGATAGCTGCCCGCAACGCCGTGGCGTTTGTACAAGGGTTTACACAACTACTCCAAAAAAGCCAAACTCAGCACTTAGAAAAGTTGCTAAAGTTCGTTTGACAAATAAAGTTGAGGTTATCGCTTACATCCCAGGTGAAGGACATAATCTCCAGGAACACTCTATCGTGTTGATTCGTGGCGGTCGTGTTAAAGACTTACCAGGTGTTCGTTACCATATCGTTCGTGGCTCATTGGATACTGCTGGTGTAAAAGATCGTAAGAAGAGCCGTTCTAAATACGGTACCAAACGAGAAAAAGTAAAAAAATAACCCCTCGTTTCACCCAGGGTGACACAAGAAAATAAAAATTATAAAGTAATATTCTGACATGCGTAAAGCCCAAGCAAAAAAATTACCATTAGCTCCAGATCCGAAATTCAATGACAAAATGGTAACACGTTTTGTAAATAATATCATGTGGAGCGGAAAGAAAAGTACGTCATTCAACACTTTTTATGATGCACTTGCAAAAGTTGCAAAGCAGACTGGTGAAGAAGGTTATGATGTATGGAAAAAAGCATTGGCAAACATTACCCCATCTGTTGAGGTACGTAGTCGTCGTATTGGTGGTGCCACTTTCCAGATTCCAACAGAAGTTCGTACTGACAGAAAGATCTCATTAAGCATGAAATGGTTGATCCGCTATAGCCGTGAAAGAAACGGTCGCAGCATGTCAGATAAACTCGCAGCTGAGATCGTGGCAGCGGCAAAAGGTGAAGGATCCGCTTTCAAAAAGAAAGAAGATACACACCGTATGGCAGAAGCTAACAAGGCATTTGCCCACTTCAAAGTATAAGTGAGAAAATTGACTGATATAAGAGCCATCCACCAGGATGGCTTTTGCTTTTTAAAGGTGATTTGACAAATGAATTAAGTAACTGATTTTAAGAGAAACAATCTGGAAAACTTCCTGCTTCCTAATCCTTGAATGATGAGTTTTTATTCCTACTTTTGCGCCTCCAAATTATAAAGGAAAAAATCACATGGCAGACTTAAAATTTCAAAGAAACTTCGGTATTGCCGCACATATTGATGCCGGCAAAACGACCACTACAGAACGTATCCTCCGTTATACCGGAATGATCCACAAAATTGGAGAGGTGCACGATGGTGCAGCTACAACTGATTGGATGGAGCAGGAAAAGGAAAGAGGTATCACGATTACGTCAGCAGCGGTTAGCTGTCAGTGGAATTTTCCTACCGTAAAAGGAAAGGCAGATGCCAATACAAAAAACTATTATTTCAATATCATCGATACTCCGGGACACGTTGACTTTACTGTGGAGGTAGAACGTTCAATGAGAGTGTTGGATGGTCTGATCGCATTGTTTTCTGCTGTGGATGGTGTGGAGCCACAGTCTGAAACTGTATGGCGCCAGGCAAACCGCTACAATGTTCCTCGTATTGGTTTTGTAAATAAAATGGATCGTGCAGGAGCTGACTTTTTAAATGTTGTAAAGCAGGTTCGTGAGATGCTTGGTTCTAAAGCTGTGCCTTTGCAACTTCCTATTGGCGCTGAAGATGATTTTAAAGGAGTTGTTGACCTGGTAAAAATGAAAGGTATTGTATGGCATATGGAAACAGAAGGAATGACTTTCGATGAAATTGATATTCCTGCTGACATGATAGATGAAGCAAAAGAATGGAGAGCTCAATTGGTAGAAGCCGTTGCTGAATATGATGATAAGTTATTGGAAAAGTTTTTTGATAATCCTGACTCTATCAGTGAAGATGAAATTCATACAGCAGTTCGCAAGGCTACAATTGATATGACGATTGTACCGATGCTTTGTGGTTCTTCATTTAAAAACAAAGGAGTGCAAACTGCGCTTGATGCAGTTTGCCGTTATCTTCCTTCACCGCTTGATGTAGAAGGTATCAAAGGAACTGATCCGAATACAGGTGAAGAAATGGTGCGCCAGCCAGATTCAAAACAACCTTTTGCTGCGCTTGCATTTAAGATCATGACTGATCCATTTGTTGGTCGTCTTGCGTTCTTCCGTTGTTATTCTGGTCATCTTGATGCTGGTTCTTATGTATTGAATGTTAGAAGTGG
>DASTZB010000170.1:0-10283 GCA_035764525.1 Chitinophagaceae bacterium
CTTTTATTAATTGCAGGCTGTAAAACCGCTTACAAACTTTATGACAAAGGAAACTATGATGAAGCTGTTGAGCTTGAAGTAAAGAAGCTACAGAAAAAAACATATAATGAAATGAGAGCATTGCTTCAAAGTGCTTATCAATATGCGGTGAACGATCATGAATCCCGCATTCATCAAATCAACAATAATACAAACGATCTGAAATGGGAATGGATTTATGCAGAGTATTCATCCTTGCAAAGATTATATGAAGCGATCAATCGTTCTCCTGAGACATTGTCAATTGTAGTGCCGACTGACTATTCATCATATCTAAACACTTATGCTGATAAAGCAGCTGATACAAGGTTTCAGCGTGGCATGATGTGGATGGATAAAAACGATAAACTAAGTTTCAGAAATGCCTACCATGAATTTGAAGTGGCATTACAATACAGACCTGGTGAATTAACTTTTATTGAAAGAAGAAATGAAGCATATGAAAATGCGGTGATCAATGTGGTCGTAATGCCAATGGAAAATAACCGTTACAGGTTTAGTTCATACAACAATTATGAGATCACAAATTTTGAAAATGACCTGTTGCGCCAGTTGCAGTATAATACCGGCAACCAGTTTGTAAAATTCTATAGTTCATGGGATGCAAGTAGCCGTAATATGCGGCCCAACCAGTTTGTTGATTTTCGTTTCAGCACATTTGACTTTGGAAGAACAAAAGATGAAAGAAGCACAAGAGAAGTTTCAAAAGATATTGTTGTAAAAGAAACTGTTTATCGTCCTGATTCAGTTGTAAAGGAGTATAAAAAAGTGTTTGCAAAAATTACGACTACGAAAAGAACCATGCGTTCCGAAGGTAATTTGCAAATAAATGTCCGTGATGAAAGTGGTCGCTGGTTATGGAGTGATGATATTCATGGTGATCACAACTGGTCTACAGAGTTTTCAACTTATACCGGTGATGAAAGGGCTTTGACCGAAAGTGATCAGCAACTTGTGAAGCGCAGACAGGATTATCCACCTCGTGAGGATGAAATAACAAGGTGCATAATAGATGAAATTAAAAGCAATATGTCAGGCAGAGTAAGGAATTATTTTAGTCGCTTATAGGGTTCAATATAGGTTTAATGTAAGGACATGATTCGCTCATGTCCTTTTTTGTTTTCATCTTTGCCGGTAATGAAGATCACTTATAAAAAAGTTTGGAAATGGTTTAAGATCCTCACCATTATTTATGTTCTCGGGGGTGTAGCACTTTATTTTTTGCAGGATTATGTCCTTTTTCATCCGGTAACATTGAAAAAAGACCATAATTATGATTTTCCTGAAAAACATAAGGACATAAATATTCCAATAACTGAAAATTCCAATTTGAATATTGCCCAGTTCTTTTCTACCGATACTGTCACAAAAGGAGTAGTTCTATATTTTCATGGAAATAAAAAAAACATTTCATGGTATGCAAAATATCCTCCTTATTTCACAAAGCATGGGTATGAGGTTTGGATAATTGATTATCCTGGTTTTGGGAAAAGCACGGGCAGGCTCACCGAGCAAACCTTATACGATTGGTCAAATTATATATACAATTTTGCCCGCACAAGATTCGGCCCCGACAGTATTATTATTTATGGTAAAAGTATGGGTACAGGTATTGCGGCACATCTTGCATCAATCCAACCTTGCAAAAAATTGATCCTGGAAACACCATATTATGATTATCCTTCGGTCATCAAACATTATCTTCCCTTCTATCCCATTGAGTGGATGATCCATTTTAAAATTCCCACGCATGATTATATTGAAAAAGTGAAAGCCCCCATTACTATTTTTCACGGTACTAATGATGATGTAATATCTTATAGAAATGCTGTAAGGCTCAAACCATTTTTAAAATCCGGGGATGAATTTATAACTATCAAAGGCGGAAAGCATAATGATCTTTATAATTTTAAAGAAATGATTGGTAGATTAGATTCATTATTAAAGAATTGAATTATTCTTCCAGGGTCACCTTATTCTTCCCAACTTTCAATTTATACCCCACTCCTATTTTCAATGCATAGTTTTCTTTTTCATGACTTACCGGAAAATCAAAACAAACGGGGTAATCATATTCGGCAATTGCATCACGGATAATTTCATGCACAGTTTGACCAAATGGTCTTTCGGTATCTTTCATATCGGTAAACCCGCCAACAATAAGTCCCGCTAACTTATCAAGCTTGCCACTGCGTTTTAGTTGATACATCATTCGATCGACATTATATAAATACTCACCCACATCTTCAATAAAAAGGATCCTGCCCTTAGTTTTAATATCAGAATCAGTTCCAATTAAATGAGCCAGTAAGGAAAGATTACCACCAACTAATTCTCCTATCCCCTCTCCTTTTCTATTAAACTCATGTGGCTTGCATTGATATTTTATTTTCTTTCCCTGTAATACATGCTGCAGTGATTGTACGAATTCATTCTTAAAACCATCTTCATTAAATGCATTTGCCATCGGAGCATGCAAAGTCGCAATAGAATAATTGCGATAAATATGTGAATGAAGGATCGTCACATCACTAAAACCAATGATCCATTTGGCATTCTTTTTAAAATTCGTAAAATCTATCTTGTCAATGAGGCGGCTAAGACCATAACCGCCTCTTGCACATAAAATGGCTTTCACGTTTTCATCGTCCAGCATGTGCTGAAAGTCTTCCAGTCTTTCTTCATCTGTTCCTGAAAAATAATGATATTGCTGGCCGATGGTGGTACCCACTTTCGTTGTAAAGCCCCAATCTTCATTCAATACACGAATACATTCTGAAATTTTTTCTACTGGCATAAACCCTGCAGGACAAACTAATCCCATCGTATCTCCTTTTTGTAAATAGGGAGGAATTTTTATCATGTTTTTATCTTCTTTAAATTTCTTTTAAACTAACATTATCAGTTTTTACTTCGAGTCTATGTTTGACCCCGCATTTCAGTGCATAATTATTTTTCTGATGACCAACCGGAAAGTCAAAACAAACCGGATAATTATAGGCCTTTACTTTTTCCAACACGACATCCTGCAGGGTTCTTCCAAAATCATCTGAATCTTCATCCACTTTAATTTTAAATCCTCCAACAATTAATCCTTTTAACTGAGATAATTTTCCCGTTCTCTTCAGGTTCCAGAACATACGGTCAACGCTATACATATATTCACCTGTATCTTCTACAAATAAAATTTTTCCGGCTGTATTTATATCTGACCTAGTGCCGGCCAAAGTTTCCAGCATTTTTAAATTACCGCCAATCAAAACTCCATCTGCAGCTCCCAACTTGTTTTGTGGATTTGGCGTAACAGTGTATTCCATTTTCTTTCCACTCAACGCCAATTGAATTGACTCGATGGTTTCAATTTGTATCGGTTCTGCCAAACTCCAGTCATCGGGAAAGCTGTTACACATTTTAGAATGAATCGAAGCAATACCGAAATTTTTATTAAGGTGAGAATGAATAA
This sequence comes from Chitinophagaceae bacterium, assembly GCA_035764525.1. Lineage (GTDB taxonomy): Bacteria > Bacteroidota > Bacteroidia > Chitinophagales > Chitinophagaceae > VBAS01. The sequence continues at coordinate 3,503 of DASTZB010000170.1, forward strand.
CTGTGACATCGCTAAAACCAATGATCCATTTAGGCTTTACTTTAAATTTTTCCCAGTTCAATTTATCGATAATGCGAACAACACCATAACCACCCCTGGCACACATGATGGCTTTTATTTTAGGATCATCAAGCATTTGCTGAAGATCCTTTGCCCTTTCTTCATCCGTTCCTCCGAATGTAAAATCTCTTTTATTGATTGTATCTCCAACAGTTATTTTATAGCCCCAGCTTTCCATTTTTTGCACCGCGGATCGAATTTCCTCCGAGGTAATATAGCCAGCAGGAGCAGTAATCCCGATAACATCTCCTGCTTTTAAAACCGGAGGTGAAATAAATAAGGTTTCAACCTCATTCGTTAATAGTTTTGGCAACCCTGGTAAGTAAGAAGCAGTAAATGCGCCGATCGAAGATTGAATAAAACTTTTTCGCTTCATGGATTAAAGTTATCGGAAAACAGTCATTTCCATAGCTGTATATTTTTAAAGTCAATCACCAATCAAATTTCCTTGCAGGCTGCAACCAAAGGGTTTTAAAATTCATCTCAGTTTATTTTAAAAGAAGCTGTAAATTCACCACCCCGATAATGGGACCCTTACAAAAAAATAAGAAATGAAAAACATAAAATTCTTCCTGCTTGCTTTAGCAGCAGTCACCACATCATCCATTTATGCACAAACAGTTGATGAAGTTATTAGTAAACACGTTGATGCCATTGGCGGAAAAGAAAAACTGAGCCAGGTAAAATCGGTTTATACTGAAAACTCGATGGAAGTAATGGGCAATGCCGTAACCCAAAAAGAGTATCTGCTGGAAGGAAAGGGTTTTAAATCTGAAGTTGAGTTCAATGGATCAAACATTGTACAATGCGTAAATGATAAAGGTGGTTGGATGATCAACCCTATGATGGGTGGCACTGATGCGCAGGCGATCCCGGACGGAATATATAAATCAACAAAACCCCAGATATATATTGGCGGCGCATTGATTGATTATTCCGCAAAAGGATATAAAGCAGAATTGGTGGGTAAAGAAGATGGAAATTTTAAAATAAAAGTAACAGCTGACGGAAATGAGACTTATTATTTCATCGATCCAAAAACATATTACATCACGAAAAGTATTATGAAAGGTGAAGCAATGGGCCAGGCAGTTGATGTAACCACGACTTACTCCGATCATAAGAAGACTGATTTCGGCCTGGTATTGCCTTATACAAAAAGCGTTGATATGGGTGTATTTCAATTTGTACAGAAAATTGATAAAGTAGAAGTAAACAAAGCAATTGACCCAAAGATCTTCGATATGCCAAAATAATTGACACCTTGAATTTCAAAAACGGGTACCAAGCGGTATCCGTTTTTTATGGTCAAAAAGAAGATCTTTTTACGGTTCAAAAAAATCTTTGTAGAATTTTGGTTTCGGATTGAGCTATAAATAATTTATCACTCACAAAATTTGCCAGATGAAAAAAGGAATTTTTCTTTTTAGTCTTCTCACCTTTTTATACGCAACAGTTAATGCACAGCAAAAAGTAATTCAGTTATACGACGGACCGGCTCCGGGTTCAGAAAGCTGGACATGGAATGAAGCCGAGAATGATAACAATAGTTGGCAGACAAAGGTTGTTTACAATGTAACAAAGCCAACACTTACAGTTTTCGTACCTGAAGTGGATAAAGCAAATGGTACAGCAGTTGTCATAGCGCCGGGTGGAGGGTTTCATGCTCTGTCAATTAATAGCGAAGGCCTGGATGTAGCAAAATGGCTTGTACAAAGAGGTGTTACCTGCTTTGTTTTAAAATACAGGCTGGTACATGTGCTTTCGAATGATCCTACTGCAGAATTCGCAAGCAAAATGGGTAAAAAAGAATTCGATGATGATGTTAGTAAAGTGATGCCTCTTGTAATTGCCGATGGAAGAAATGCAATTGCATGGGTCCGCAAACATGCTGCTGAATATAAAATTGAAGCAAATAGAATTGGGATCATGGGGTTTTCTGCAGGCGGTACGGTTGCATCGTCCACATTGTTTGGTTACACAAAAGAAAACAGGCCGGATTTTGCAGCACCGATCTATCCATTTTTTCCTTCAGCCATGATTGGTTCAGTTACTAATGATGCTCCACCAATTTTTATTGTAACTGCAACCGATGATGGTTTTGGTCTTGCACCACATAGCATAGACTTATACAATAAATGGCTTTCAACAAAACATGACGCAGAACTTCACATGTATGCCAGGGGCAATCATGGTTTTGGAATGCGCAAGCAAAATCTTCCTACTGATAATTGGATAGAACGCTTTTATGATTGGCTAGGGGTACAGGGTCTATTAACTAAAAAAGTTGTGGATCATGGATTAGATATTTATGAGAAAAAAGAATTTGTTTTTGCTGAAGGAAAAACATTGCCTTATCGAATCCTTTATCCTGCCAATTATGACAAAACAAAAAAATATCCCTTGTTATTGTTTTTGCATGGTGCAGGAGAAAGGGGCAAGGATAATGAAAAACAATTGGCATGGGGATCGAAACTTTTTATAACAGAAGAGAACAGGAAAAATTTTCCGGCGATCGTTGTATTCCCTCAATGTCCTGAAGAGTCATTCTGGGCTGTAATGAAAACTGACCAAACCAAACAACCTCCCGAAAGAACATTTGATTATACTGTTGAACCCAATTGGCCCCTGGCCGCGGCAAATGAACTGGTAAAAAAAATATCAAAAGAAGAGGGAGTTGATAAATCAAGAATCTATATATCCGGTCTTTCAATGGGTGGTATGGGAACTTTTGAATCTGTGTATCGTTATCCAGATATGTATGCAGCGGCATTACCCATTTGTGGAGGAGGTGATGTAAATCATTATGATAAAAGAGTAGTAAAGGTTCCGTTCTGGGTTTTTCATGGAGCAGCAGATGCAGTCGTCGATGTAAAACTTTCACAGGAAATGGTAGAAAAACTCAAATCATTAAAAGCAGAAGTAAGATATTCTGAATATCCCGGTGTTAATCATGATAGCTGGAAAAATGCATTCGCCGAACCTGATTATCTAAGCTGGATGTTATTACATAAAAAGAAATAAAAACTATTACAATGAAAAGAAGGAATTTTATACAAAACATGTCAATGGGTGCAGCAGCGCTGTATGCAAATAGATTATTCACTGGACCTGGTGATAGCAAACCACTAGCTGTTCAGCTCTATACAGTTCGCGAAGCTGTTGCAAAAAACCTGGAAGCTGCGTTGGAACAACTTGCCGGTTTGGGTTATAAGAACATCGAGCTCTATGGATATAACGGAACTTTCTTCGGAAAGACGGTAAGTGAGTTAAAAACAATTCTTGCAAATACAGGAATCAAAGTGCTCAGCTCTCATCACAATACCGGCATTGCCACCAAAAGTAAAGGAACACTATCTGATGGCTGGGATCAGGCAATTGAAGATATACATTCTCTCGGTGCTGAATATATGGTATGCGCCTATTTAATGCCGAATGAGCGGACTCCCGAAATATACAAATCTTTACCTGCGATGTTTGAAAAGGCGGCCACCGCGACGAAAGCAGCGGGAATACAATTTGCCTACCACAATCATGATTTTGAATTTGAAAAACTCGGCGATACATTAGTATATGATTTCCTCTTAAAAAATACTTCAAATGATCTGGTAAAGATGGAAATGGACCTGTATTGGATCAGTAAAGCAGGTTATGATCCGCTTCAATATTTTGACAAATATCCCGGTCGCTTTCACATGTGGCATGTAAAAGATATGGAAGCCGAAACCAAAGCGATTACCGAAGTTGGCAATGGTACTATTGATTTTGACAGGATTTTTGCAGCAAGAAAAAAAGCCGGGCTAAAATATTGGTTTGTTGAACAGGATACAAGCAAGAGAGATAAGTTTGAAAGTCTAAAGATCAGCAGGGATTATCTCGCTAAGAAGAATTATTGATCGCTTCTTCTTACAAGAGATATTGATCACATCTCTTCGAATTATTTCTTTATGTTCCGGCTTAAATTCACTTTTCAACTTTTGTTGCGTCGCACTCTTGTACTTTCTGTTCATTGCTCAGCTATGCACTTCGGTTGAAGTGTGCGACGCAAGGGACGATGCTATGAAAAACCAGCGCCTGGCAGCAAATAAAAAATATCTATTATAAAACTGATCGCAATGAAAAAATATTCTTCTCTCATTTTTATTTCAGTTTCGTTAATGACAACAGTGCTTCAGGCACAGAACTGGAATGAGAACACTAACGGAACAATTTCTACAGTAACTAATAAAGGTGGACCGACATTAGGTTATTCCACAACGTCTGGTGTAAAACTTATCACTGTGAATGGTTTTGCATTTAAGGATCTTAATAAAAATGGTAAGTTGGATATATATGAAGATTGGCGACTACCAGTGGATGAAAGAGCAAAAGACCTTGCAAGTAAAATGACTGTTGAACAAATTGCAGGGTTAATGTTATACAGTGCACACCAGGCAATACCCGCAAATGCAAGGGGTTTCGGAGCGGGCACTTATGGCGGCAAGCCAATAGATTCAAGCGGCATGCAGCCTTATGACATAAGTGATCAGCAAAAGAAATTTTTAAAAGATGATAATCTCCGCCATGTATTAGTAACCCGTGTAATGAGTCCTGAAGTTGCAGCAAAATGGAATAACAATGTGCAGGCATTTGTTGAAGCACTTGGCTTAGGTATTCCAGCAAACAATAGTACTGATCCTCGTAATGGTGTTGTTGCAAATGCAGAATATAATTTAGGTTCAGGCGGAACAATATCAATGTGGCCTGAATCAATTGGAATGGCTGCAACATTCGATCCTGCTATTGTTCAAAACTTTGGTCACATGGCAGCGCAGGAATACAGGGCATTAGGAATTGCAACAGCACTGTCACCACAAATAGATCTTGCAACAGAACCAAGATGGAGCAGGTTCAACGGAACATTTGGAGAGAACCCGCAACTTGCGGCAGATATGGCAAGGGCTTATGTTGATGGATTCCAAACATCAACAGGTTCTTCTGAAATAAAAAATGGATGGGGCTTCCATAGTGTTAATGCTATGGTGAAACATTGGCCAAGCGGCGGTCCTGAAGAAGGCGGTCGTGATGCACATTTTGCTTATGGAAAATTTGCCGTATATCCCGGCAATAATTTTCACACACAGTTAAAACCATTTGTAGATGGCGGCTTCAAATTAAATGGCAAAACAAAAGAAGCTGCAGCAGTAATGCCTTACTATACTATTTCTTACAACCAGGATACAAAGAATCATGAGAATGTTGGTAATGGTTACAGCAAATATTTAATTACTGATCTTCTAAGAACAAAATATCATTATGATGGTGTTGTTTGTACAGACTGGCTTGTAACAGCGGACGAAGGAAAAACACCCGATATGTTTGTAGGTAAGTCATGGGGCGTTGAAAAACTTTCTGTTGCTGAAAGACATTACAAAGTATTGATGGCAGGTGTTGATCAGTTTGGTGGTAACAATGTTGCAGGTCCAGTATTGGAAGCATACCAGATGGGTGTTAAAGAACATGGTGCACAATGGATGCGTCAGCGCTTTGAACAATCTGCAGTAAGATTGTTGCGCAATATTTTCCAGGTTGGTTTATTTGAAAATCCATATCTCGATCCTGCACAATCAACAAAAACTGTTGGTAATGCAGATTTCATGAAAGCCGGCTACGATGCACAACTGAAATCAATTGTGATGCTGAAAAACAAAAACAATACTTTGCCACTTGCAAAAACAAAGACAGTATATATACCCAAACGTACTGTGCCTGCTGCAAGAGATTTTTTTGGTAACATGACACAGGAGCGGATTGAATATCCTGTTAACATAGATATTGTAAAAAAATATTTCAACGTTACGGAAGATCCTTCAAAAGCAGACCTTGCAATCGTATTTGTGAAAGGACCAAACAGTGGTGTTGGTTACAGTAGCGATGACAGGAAGAATGGTGGCAATGGTTATGTACCTATCAGTTTGCAATATGATTCATACACAGCAACAGGAGCAAGAGAACAAAGTATTGCAGCAGGTGATCCTGTTATTGATCCAACAATTACCAACCGCTCTTATAAAGGCAAAACAGTAACTGCAAATAATGCAACAGATCTTAAAACAATACTCGATACAAAAGCAGCAATGAATGGCAAACCTGTTGTTGTTTGCATGGCGCTTACAAACCCTGCTGTTGTTGCCGAGTTCGAGCCGCAAATAGAGGGGCTTGTCGTTTCATTCGGTGTGCAGGACCAGGCATTGATGGATATTCTTTCCGGCAAAACAGAGCCATCCGGTTTGTTGCCATTGCAAATGCCTGCAGATATGCAAACTGTAGAAACACAAAAAGAAGATGTGCCTCAAGACATGAAGCCATACAAAGACAGTGAAGGTCATACATATGATTTTGCTTATGGATTAAACTGGAAAGGAGTGATAAACGATGCAAGAACTGCTAAGTATAAAAAGAAATAAAAACTTATCTTGTTAGAATGAATACTGATTCATTCAAAGGACAGGTAGCGATTGTAACCGGTGCGGGCCAGGGAATCGGTTTTGAGATTTGCAGGCAACTAGCCTTCAAGGGTGCTGCAGTTTTACTTAATGATATTGATGAGAATCTTACTTCGTCAGCAGTAACTAAAATAAAAAAGGAAGCAGGCAATTGTATCGGCTTATCTGGAGATGCATCCGACATTGATTTTATAAATGAAATGGTGAAGCAGGCTATGAATAATTTTGGCAAGCTG
>DASTZB010000171.1:0-7900 GCA_035764525.1 Chitinophagaceae bacterium
CGGGAACTCTATCGATGGCAACTCATAATTCTTGCCTCTTGCATGCAAGGTATTATTTGTATGAGTGTTTTTCAGTTTTAATGTAGCGCCAATATCACCGGCAACCAGTTCATTGATCGGCATTCTTTTATTTCCTTCAACCAAAAAAAGTTGGGTGATCTTTTCTGTTACATTGGTGCTTTCATTTTCAAGTTCCATCCCGCTTTTTATCGTACCCGAATAAACCTTAAAGAAAGACAGTTCACCAACATGCGGCTCACTGATCGTTTTATAAATAAAGACACCTGCAGGGCCACCTGCCTCACAGGAAATTTTATCGCCACTTCTTGTTGTTTGCGGTGGCATTTCATTAGCGCTGGGACAAACGTTATCAATAAAGCCCATCAATCGGCCACTTCCCATATTTCTTTCTCCCGATAAACAGAACAATGGAAACAGGTCATGATTGATCATTGCCTTTTTTAATCCCATCTTCATTTCATCTTCCATCAATTCTCCTTTATCAAAATATATTTCCATGAGCGTTTCATCATTACTGGCAATGGCTTCTATTAGCTCTTTATGCAATTCTTCTGCTTTTGCTTTTTCACCATCTGGAATTGGAAGCTTTTCTGGTTTACCACCTGTGTCTTTAAATTTATACATCGTCATCCGGAGCACATCAATTATTTCATGAAAGCCAGCTCCTGTCTGTAATGGGTATTGTACCACTACAACCTTGCTTCCGAAATGTGATTTTGCTTCACGAACCGTTCTTTCATAATCTGCATTATCATCATCCAGTTTATTTACTGCAAAGATCATTGGTGTCTTAAATTTTTCCGTGTATTCCCAGATGATATCTGTTCCTACTTCAACGCCCATTACAGCATTTAAAAGCATGACGCCGGTATCGGCAACTCTTAGCGCAGAAATTACTTCTCCAACAAAGTCATCGTAACCCGGAGTATCGATGACATTTATTTTATAGCCCCGCCATTTTGTGTGCATGAGCTTGCTAAAAATAGAATTACCACGTTCTTGTTCAAGCTCGTGGTAATCTCCAGTAGTGTTTCGTTCGGCTATGCTGCCGCGGCGGGTAATTATTCCCGCTTCGTAGAGCATGCATTCCGCTAATGTCGTCTTACCGGCGCCGGCGTGGCCCAGCAAGACAATATTTTTTACGTGTGAGGTATCAAATTCAGCCATGGCAAGTGTTTTTAGTTGTTTATAATCGGTTCTTCAGAGGTGGAGTATCCGAGGAGACGGGACGATAAGTTTGTTATTCCTGAAGACAAGTTCAGGATAAAATATTTTTATCAGTTGAACTTATAAAAACTGATGAGCTCTTAACCTTTTTATTTACGACGTTCGATGAATAAAGTCGCCAAATTCTTCACGTAGATTCTTAATTGTGCTATCGAGGGATTGGAATTCTTCAAAAAGTTTTTCATGTTCTGCGATCGTATCTTCTGCTAGTTGGCCCTTGTTAGCTGCAGTTTCAAATTGTACACGACGATCATGAGCCTTAATAGATTGTTTCAGGTCGTGAACGTTGATAAGTTGAATGTGAAACTGGTTGTGATAATGCTCTACGTCATGCAGCTGGGCTTTGGTTAGATTTTGTGCCGCAGTTTGTTGAAGTTGTTTTTTTAATTGGTTTAAATCTTCGCGGCAGGAACGCAATGAATCCCTCCAGGTATTGCATTCCCCAGAGAGCTGTGAGATGTCAACTGTAACCATGGGATTTTAATTTTTAAAGGTGAAGAAAAGCAACCGTCCTTAACTTTCCTTGGGCGGAAATGTATCTTTATAAATTTAAGCCAGTTTATTCATAAAGTCAAGATTATTTTTGAACAAATGTGTGGGAAAATCCCGCCGCATAAATATTTTCTTTAGCATGGAATGCTATAGGCCCAACGAAACCATGTATCAGCACCACAGTTCGGGCCGGCCCGGCTTTTATCGTCCTTAGAGTTGAAACATCCTGGCCATAGACCGCCAAGTAACCTGCAATGTTATTTGGAGTGTTTTCATAACTGTGTGCCGGCAAAAAATAGAATGGGGAATGATAAAAAGCCGGTCTGATTCTTTCTCCTAAACGGGTTTCATCCTGGCTAGGTAGGGACCAAAAAAATAAAATGGGTTTTAATATCGAAAAAGAGTTAATCAAGAAAAATATATCTAGTTACTTTCGTTTGACTTTTATGCCGAAATTAGCAGCCTTTGATATCCCAAAACACTATACAACAGATTTTAAACCGGATCGATATTATTGAGGTGATCGGCGGTTTTGTAAAATTGAAAAAACGGGGCACCAATTATCTTGGCCTTTGCCCTTTTCATAATGAAAGAACTCCCTCTTTTACAGTTTCGCCTTCCAAAGAAATTTATAAATGCTTTGGTTGTGGTAAAAGTGGAAATACCATTAGCTTTTTGATGGAACATGAGAAATACAGTTATGTTGATTCGCTTCGTTGGCTGGCAAACAGGTATGGAATTGAAATAGAAGAAAGTTTTGCAACTGATGAACAGCGTCAGCAAATGCAGGTGGCCGATAGCCTTTATATCATCAACAATTTTGCACAACAGTTTTTTACTAAAATATTATTTGAAACTGAAGAAGGCCGTGATATTGGTCTGAGCTATTTAAAAGAAAGAGGTTTCAGGGAAGACATAATTAAAAAATTTCAGCTTGGTTATAACCCCGAAGCAAGAGATAGTTTTACAAAAGCCGCAATAGCCGCGCAGTATAATACTGAATTGCTTTTAAAAACCGGACTTGTTGCAAATCGTAATGATCAGTTTATGGATAATTATCGCGGAAGGATAATTTTCCCGGTACATAATCATAGCGGTAAAGTATTAGGTTTTGGTGCAAGAATTCTTAAAACAAACGATAAAGCGCCAAAATACATTAATACCCCGGAGAACGAGATCTATGTAAAAAGCAAAATACTTTATGGAAGTTATTTTGCCCGTATAGCGATTGATAAAGCCGATGAATGTTTGCTGGTGGAAGGATATACAGATGTTATTTCATTGCATCAGTCAGGAATTGAAAACGTGGTTGCTTCGGGTGGCACTTCACTGACACAAGATCAACTAAGGTTGATCAGAAAATACACCAACAATCTTACAATAATTTATGATGGTGATGCTGCAGGTATAAAAGCAGCTCTTCGCGGACTTGATCTTGCATTGGAAGAAGGATTGAATGTAGAACTGGTTTTAATACCCGATAAGGAAGATCCAGATAGTTATGTAAATAAAGTTGGTGCATCGGCATTTAATGAATTTGTAAGAAGTAATAAAAAGGATTTTATTCTGTTTCAGCTTGAAGTTGCATTGAAAGATGCAGGCTCGGATACGACAAAAAAATCTGAAGTTGTTAACAGCATTGCTGAAACAATTTCCAAGATTAATAAAGCGGAAGATTTTACCAAGCAACAGGATTATATCAAGCAATGTTCTGAAATCTTAAAGATTGATGAAGGTGGTTTACATGCATTGGTAAATAAATTTATCCGAAATAAGATAAGCACACAGGAAAAATTCTTACCATTTGAAGAAGCAAGATCGCATGAGGAAAATGCGCAAAAAGCTGCGGCGACCGATTATGATGATTCCACATTCAATCTCTTGTTTAAAGATGAATTGCAGGAAAAGGAATTTGCCAGGGTTTTGTTGGAACACGGAAATAAAAGATGGAATGAAGGTGTCGTTGCAGAATTTATGCTGGAGGAAATTCTTGATGAAGGATTATTTGATAATGCCGATGTATTAAAACTTATTAATGAATATAAAAAAGCCTTGGAAAAGGAAAGGGCATTACTTGACAAAAATCTTTTTGTCTATAGCAATGATCCTGTTATTAGTTCTTTTGCAGTGTCATTGCTCAATTTTCCCTACGAAGCAAGTGAACATTGGAAAAGGGAATTCAGCAGTTCTACTGGTTATCAAACAAAGTTATTTGAGCAGAGCTATGAGGATTTTTTAAGATCGGTAACTGTTGGCAATGAAACAGAGTTGATGACATTTCTTAAGATGGATGAAGATAAAACTCATATCGAAGTTGAGTCTGCATTAAGTTATCTAAAGCTTAAAAAGATCAAAAGAATGTTGTTAGAAAACCAGGTCGACATGGAAAAGAAACATACTCCTGAAGAATATCGGACTCTCGCTCAAACCCACGAACATCTTAAGCAAATGGAGAGGGAGATATCAGGTAAATTAGGGGCTGTTATCATCAAATAGTATCATTTAATTTCATTAGCATATCACTATAAGATTCTGCTAGCAGATCTTCTTCTTTAGTCCCAAATTCCTTCAAATAGAAATTACATTGATCCAATAATTCAGCTTCGGTTTTATTGGCTAAAATATTTCCGGCCTCTATCTCAATAAAAGAACCAAGCCCGGGCACAGCATCAATATGAAATTTTACATTTTCTATATAATAGATCTCCCTTGTTTTTCTTACAATCATTTTTATTCTACATGATCTTTCCAGAACTTCTTTTAATCCTTTGGTATCCTCAATTTTTACAAGATGAAAATGTGAACTTTTTGGTCCTGCCTGGTTATTCCGCGTATAAAAGATCAGGTTATTTTCAATATTGCCCTCACGTAATTTCAACCTGCCCTCATTGACGTTAAAATAAGTATCAATCTGTTCATCTATTCCCTTAAAAACAGCATCATGGGCTATTAAATATTCTCTGATACTTGAGGGATCATTGCAAATCGCTTTTATTTCTACGTTGAGGTGGGGCATAAAAAAATAACCATGAAAATATCATGGTTATTTTGCTTAGCCAATAAAATTTTTAAGCCTCCATTGCTGCCATTTCTCTGCGGCTGATCCTTATTCCTTCAACCAACTCACCCTTACAATAGCGGGTGGCGCTCCAAACATGATCTAGTGCTACCTGGTCAAGGCACTCATAACCGGCTGCGATTAGCTTTTGCCAACTGCACTCACGGTTTAGATCAGTTACGATCTTGGAACTGGTTTTAGGAGAAGCAACCCAGAATTTAGAATCTTGTTTTAATGCAGGCATTACCTCTTGCAAAATGCTGTTAAGCTGGTTTTCGTTCACGGCAAATACTAATGCAAAGTCAATTTTACGGCTCTTTAGAAGCGGCGTAACGTTCTTTGCAAAAGAAAGTTTGCTGAACTGCTTTTCAATTGAAGAAGGTAAACCTTGAATCAAAAGATTCTTTTCGTCTGCAAGCTGAAGCTTTTCGAGAAGCGTTTGAGACATACCTAAAATTGGTGTTTTTTGGGTTTTCCGAAACCGCCCGGTTCGAAGACCGGCTTCAGTGACACAAATTAGCGGGGCACAAATGTACGACATATTACCTTTCACAGGCCGGATCTACAAAAGAAATTCCGGTTAATCACTCAAATTAACCGGAATATAGATTGTAATCAATTTATTTAGGTAGGTGCGATAATTAATATTTAGCCACTGGTTTATAATATTTCATCGCCTCGGGCATATATTTTTGAAGTTGTTCAATCCTGGTTCCCTCACTGGGGTGGGTACTCAAAAATTCGGGCGGTTTTTCTGCCCCCTGAGATGCTTTTTCCATTCTTTGCCAAAGAGGGATTGCTTCTTGTGGGTTATAACCTGCCATCGCAGCCCACCATAAACCATATCTGTCTGCTTCTAATTCATGTTTACGGGAAAAAGGCAAAAGAATTCCTGCCTGTGCCCCGGCACCAAAAGCAGCTAAAAAGAGGTTTTGTGTTTCCACTGGTTTATTTGCCAATGCTACTGATAAACCAGTAGCTGCTCCTTGGGCAGCTAATTGCTGGCTCATTCTTTCATTTCCATGTTGAAGAACAGCGTGAGTAACTTCGTGTCCCATAACAACCGCAAGTGCTGCCTCATTCTGAGTAAATGGAAGCAATCCTGTATAAACTACAATTTTTCCTCCTGGCATACACCATGCATTTACAGCTTTATCATCAACGAGATTATACTCCCATTTGTAGCCCTCCAACATACTGCTTTTACCTGTTGATGCAGCATAATCCGTTAAGGCTTTAGTGATGCGCTGACCTACCCTTCTAACCATTTCCGCATCTCTATTGGTACTGCTGTTAATAACAGTATGTTCTTGTATAAATGTAGAGTATTGCGAATTAGCCATGCTTTGCAGCTCTGATTCTGGTAATAATTTTAATTGGCTGCGTCCGGAAATTGCATTTTTACTGCAGGCGATCGCTAGTGATGCAGCAATAAAAAGCGTTGTAAAAAACCTGATCATAATTTTTTATTTTGATAAATAATTCAATGATTATACCAAACTAAGTCTGGTATGCATAACAAGAAGTAAAATTAATGTTTAAAGCTTATTTCTTTCAGAATTACCACGACGGCGTTGTCTGCGACGATCGCGATGTTTTAGTATAGGAACTTTGCTTTCATTTCCCTGGAGAAGTCGTCCAATATTTTTTTGGTGTGTGATAAGGACCATCAAAGCGACGGCAATTGCAAAAATTCTATAGAGATCTTCTTTTTCATTAAATATAACCAGAATAAAAATTGGGAAAGCGAGACTAGCAAGTATTGAGCTAAGGGAAACAAATCTTGTTAAATAGAGAACTAATAAAAAAACACCAACACAGCACACGGCAACTATCGGCTGAATACCTAGCACCATTCCAAAAACAGTTGCCACACCTTTCCCACCCCTGAACTCCGCCCAAATGGGAAATATATGACCCACTACCGCCGCCAACCCAAGCCCGATCTGGAGATTCGTCATTTGTGATTCATGATCCAAATAGTAAGGGATGAGATAAACAAGTTTCACCGCGATAATGCCTTTGAGCATATCTGCCACCATAACTAATGAACCCCAGTTTGGGCCCAATGTTCTGAATGTATTTGTGGCACCGGCGTTACCACTGCCGTAGTCACGAATGTCAATACCAAAAAAGTATTTGCTGACCCAGACTGATGAGGGAATACTACCAATAAGATATGCGAGAACGATCAATAGAAATTCGTTCATGGAGCCTTTGTTAAAGTTGGATTACAAAGATAATACAAACGAAAGAGAGATAACATTAAATTAATACACCGTTCAGGCACACTTAATTATGCAATTGTAAGGCTATCCAATTGTTTCGAATCAATTCTTTTTTAAGGTTTAAGTGTGATTCCGTAGCAACGCTTAGTATCTCCTCTTTATCGTTCTCAAGCAATCCACTTAGTAAAATTTGACCGCCTTTGTTAAGCTGCTTCGATAATAAAACCAGGTTTTCAAGAATCACATTTTTATTAATGTTGGCAAGAATAATATCGAATTTCATTTCGGAGGTTGTATCTGAAGCTTTTCTTAAAATTATTTTCCTGCAATTATTTTTTGCAAAATTCTCTTCGGCGTTTACAATGCTCCAATCATCATTATCTATCGCAATTATTTTTTTTGCTTCTGATCTTTCAGCAAGTATTGCAAGTATACCAGTACCCGTTCCAAAATCCAAAACTGATTTTCCTTTAAGATCAACTCCTTTCATCAATTCGATCATCATATAGGTGGTCGCATGATGGCCGGTACCAAAACTCATTTTAGGAGTAATCAAAATTTCAAACTTTGTATTGGTAATTGGTTTGTGAAAATCTGCACGGATAGCTACATAATCACTTATGATCACTGGTTCAAAATTTGATTCCCATACCTGGTTCCAATTTGTTTCAGCAATTTTTTCTTTTGTATAAGGAGTTTGATATTTAAAAGAAATTTCTTTTAAAATAACAGTATCAAAACCTTTACTATTTATAAAAGCGTCGAGGCTATTATCCTTATCTTCAAATCCTTCGTAGCCTGCATCGGCAAGTTGTGCGATCAGAATTTCTTTTTGTTCAGGTTGCAGATCAGTAAAAGTGATTTTTATATAATC
>DASTZB010000172.1:0-3696 GCA_035764525.1 Chitinophagaceae bacterium
AATAGAATACTGAATGGGCTTCTATAACAGTTCATCAAAAAATGCCCAGTGAGGAAATTCAAAAAGGCAATCTTTTCGATTGTCTTTTTTGAATTCGTGCCCGGGACCTGAAGTACCTTAAGGGGAAGATGATTTTATGTGATTTTATCTCGCTTTGTTATGAAACTCTCACCAGTAAAGCGTTGTAGGCAATCTCTTCTGTAAACAAACAAATTAAAATTAAATAAAACCTTCCCCTAAATATATTTGTAAGATGAATAAATTGCTAACGTTAATTTATAGTCTGTGCCTATTTTCCAGTCATTCTCTCTACTCTCAAACCACTTCCAAAGTAAAGCAATATGTTATAGATCAAAGTTCTCTTTCCGATATTGACAAGAAAATTATAAAGGAAGCAGATAGTTTAGCCAATAATATTAATAAAAATCTTTCTAATTATGTAAGAGTATATGACACTAGTGTTGTTGAAAATAATATCAAGAATCATATTATTTATAAGGCTTATTACCATTCTGATAGAAAAAAAATTGTAAAGATTATAGTATTAGGATCATCTAAAACTCAAAATGGGACATATACTTTCTATTATTTTGAGAACATTCCGCTAAAAGTAGACGGTGAAATTTTTGACGATCCGCCTGTTGCTTTATCCGTCTATTTTAATAGCGATAGGCATATTTTCCCCAAAGAAATAGGTTTGACGGATGCCAAATTTGTCCAAAAAATGGGTTATGACCTCATTGATTTTTTTAAAAAGCGATACTAATATACCCTCAACTACATTCGTATTCAAAGAACCAAAAAGGAAAGAGCCTACTTTAGTTTATATGTTGTTTTGGTTTAACAACATTAAATTAAAATACTCCACAGATCAAAAGATAAAGTCGAAGTATTGGAATCTGTGTAAAAACTGCAAATTATTGAATTTAACTAGAGATCAATTTGATATTTCTTTGGATCTATAATTATTTTAAATAAAACATTCCCCTGAACTATCCCCTAAATAACAAAACCCCTTCCAAATCAGCTTCTGGAAAGAATTTCTATTTTATCTGTGCCCGGGACTGGATTCGAACCAGCACAACCTTTCGGATGCTGCCACCTGAAGACAGTGCGTCTACCAATTTCGCCACCCGGGCAAGTGGTTTTAAGTTGAAGGTTTGATGTTTTAAGTTCTTCAACTTTGGGCTGCAAATATAATGAATCGCATAACCTCAAACATCAAACTTCAAACCTCAAACTTTTTATACACTCACATTAAAATCTCTCAACGCGTCGTTCAAACTTGTTTTCAGATCAGTGCTTGGTTTTCGCTGGCCAATGATCAATGCGCAACCAACACCAAATTCACCTGCGGGGAATTTCTTTGTATAACTGCCGGGTATCACAACACTTCTTGCAGGCACACGGCCTTTCATTTCTTTTGGTTCGGCACCGTTTACGTCTATTATTTTTGTTGATTGAGTTAATACCACATTTGCCCCTAGCACTGCTTCTTTTTCAACTATCAGTCCTTCTACTACAATACAACGGCTGCCGATAAAACATCCGTCTTCAATTATTACTGGCGAAGCTTGTAATGGTTCAAGTACGCCGCCAATTCCAACACCGCCGCTTAAATGAACTCCTTTACCAATTTGTGCGCAGCTGCCAACTGTTGCCCATGTATCCACCATTGTTCCTTCATCAACATAAGCACCAATATTTACATACGAAGGCATCAATACAACATTCTTTGCAAGGTATGCACCATAACGAGCCACTGCATGCGGCACAGCTCGAACACCCAGGTCTTTATAATTTTTTTTCAATAACATTTTATCATAAAATTCAAAAGGGGCCAGGTCCCATGTCTGCATTTGCTGAATGCCGAAGTACATCAGTATTGCCTGTTTTATCCATTCATTCACTATCCATTCGTTAGCTGCCGGAGATGCGACCCGCAATATTCCTTTATCCAATTCTTCAATTACACCCCGAACTGTATCACTGTATTTTGAATCTTTTAATAGTTCACGATTATTCCACGCTTCAAGTATTAATTCTTTCATTGATTATTTTTATTTAAGACTGCGAAAATAAAAGTAATTATGATACCAGCTTTAGCAATTCTTATCATCTTAAGTTGCGTTGCAATCCGTTTATCGTTCAGTAATTCTTTACAGCTTTTTAGTCTCATTTTTTGTGAAGTGGATTACTTAAATAAATGTTCAATCTAAGTCACCCCTTTAGGGGGACAGGGGGTTTGACAGTGCAATAATGTCTTTTACCTCCAGTATTTTCTTCTCATATCCTTTTGTTGTAGCATTGATCATGGCATCCCCAATTTGTTTTAATGTAACAATACTTTGTGGAGCCACTGTATTAATGATCGGCAACATCCAGCTAAGCCATTTATACAGTGGCAGTGTATGCTTCAATCCTTTTGTTGATTTAATAATACCGGGTCTGAAATTATAGACCTGTCTGAAAGGAAGCTTCATCAGATCAGATTCTGTTTTGCCTTTCACTCTTTGCCACATCATTTTTCCTGTTTCATTAGTTCCTCGACCTGATATATAACAAAAAGTCATCTCAGGATTTAATTTGCTTAGCGTGGTAGCAAAATGCATTGTCAGATCGTAAGTCACTTTAGTAAATTCCGGTTCTTTTACTCCAACCGAGCTCATGCCTAAACAAAAGAAACAGGCATCATAACCCTCCAGTTGATCTTCGATCGATGAAAGATTATACATATCTGCATGAACGATCTCTTTTAATTTGGGATGAGTGTAGTCACAACTCCTTCTTCCTATTACTAATATTTCTTCTACATCATTGTGCTGTAAACATTCATATAATACTCCTTCGCCTACCATGCCTGATGCGCCGGTTGTGATTGTTTTGATTCCCATAAAAAATAATTAAGTGTTATAATAAAAACGCTTTCTTAAACTTCGGCGGCACCCTGTTCTTCGAAGCCTGCTCGTATGCATAAGCAATACTTAATAAAACTGGTTCACTATAAGCTGGTCCGAAAAATGAAATACCAACAGGAAGGTCGTATACCATTCCACCTGGAACAGAGATATGCGGATAACCCGAAGCGGCCGCTGGTTGTGTCAAAAAAACATCACCCCAGCGGTCACCATAGATCATATCAATGCTGCAAGCAGGGCCCATGGTAAGACCACACATAGCATCTAACTTATTTTGTTTGATCACATCATCAATTATCTGCTTCGTGCCAGCATGACTTTTATGTAATGCTTCCTTATATTCTTTACTATTTAAATCATCTTTTTTATCCGATGCTTCCAATGTCTCCTGCTTAAAATAAGGCATCGCTTTATCCTCATTCGTTTTATTAAAATTAATTACATCTTTCAGCGTTTTTACTTTTGCATTGGCGCCTGCCAGGTATTTATTTAGTCCAACTTTAAATTCATATTTCATTACTTCAAACTCCGCATCACCCAACTTGCTGATCTTATCGAAGTATTCTATCTCTATTATCTCAGCGCCTTGTTGTTTCAGCAACTCAACCGCTTTTTTGATTAACGCATGCATGTATTGATTATCACCCTGGGGTTTTTTGTCAATACCGATTCTTTTTCCTTTCAATCCATTTGCATCCAAAAATTTTGTATAATCCGGGTGTGCTTTGCCGTCACTTTCTTTTGTAACAGCATCTGCGTCATCAATACCAGTCATTGC
>DASTZB010000173.1:0-6042 GCA_035764525.1 Chitinophagaceae bacterium
TCAGGCAGAAGTATTTAAATTTATCATTGACCAGTTGACAGAGGCACTTAATTCTTCTGCACAAACAGATCCTAATTATAATGTTCTTTACAGGAAAGTATTTGTAAATAATTTCCTTGCACAGGTATACTGGTATAAAGCGGAATCTGGTGCAAAAGAAACAGGTGATTATGGACTCGCAAAGAAATATGCAAGTGATGCCCTGTCAGGAGTTACGCTTCCAGCGACACAAACAGAGTATGTCAATTCTCTCAATGGTGCTTATGATTACCCGGTGTATCAACGTTACGGTGGCTCAAGTACTTTCAGCG
The DNA here is from genome assembly GCA_035764525.1 of Chitinophagaceae bacterium. Lineage (GTDB taxonomy): Bacteria > Bacteroidota > Bacteroidia > Chitinophagales > Chitinophagaceae > VBAS01. The sequence continues at coordinate 312 of DASTZB010000173.1, forward strand.
AAAATACATATGGCTTAGCCTTTGGAACTACAGCCTTTAAACCACATATAGCACCAGATTTTTATGCTCTTTTTGATGCTAACGATTATCGGTTTAAGACGTTCATACTCGCTAACCAGACTATTAGCCGACCGGTTGTTACATCTCCCAATAATTTTACAACAGCATATAATCTCTTTAAACCAGAAGAGGCTTACCTCATCAGGATTGAAGCCTCATTAAAAGATCCGCAGAATGGATCTGAGGCGGAGGCAAGAACACTTCTGAATGCATTCAGAAGAATGAGAGGTGTTAACTCAGATTATACCGGGGCAGATATCAAGCAGGAAATTATAAATGAAAGAAGAAGAGAATTTCTTTTCCTTAACGATTTCCGTTGGATAGATATGAAAAGATTTGGGATAGGAATGACCCGTGATAACATGGTGATGTTTGGCAAGAGCTATACAGTTACTGTAGATCCTAATGGCTATCAATTTGCATTGCCTATTCCTGTGGATGAAGAATTAAAACTTAATCCGGCAATGACCCCTAACCCTAACTGGAACGAAATCATTTTTTAAGAATAAAAAAATAATTTGATATGAAATCTATCATTCATTTATTAAAAGTAAGTATGCCGATTATACTTTCAACTTTGTTATTGGCGTGCCATAAAGAGGGGTTTGATTATGAGATGTCTGAAGTTAAAGTAGATTCCATCAGCTTTTCAGCAGGAAGTCCATCATTGATCGCTGACGGACAAGCTAGCCTTTCCTTTATTGTACAAGCTTATTCAAAAAAGCAAGTTACTATCAATGGTGTTGTTAAAGATAGCATGGTGCTGATCCCTGCAGACCGCATACCCGATAGTGATAAGAAAGTATTTGATGAAACTGGTAAAGAAGTTGGTCTTAAGTTTTCAACTACAACAACAACTCCTGCCAGCAAATCTTTTTATGCAAAAATTGGAGATAAACAATCTTCAACAAAACAAGTAACAATAAAAACGCTAAGTACTCCTTATTCCAAGATCGTTATTCCTGTTGTTATTCATGTGTTTGAATTGAAGAAAACAGATACAAAACGATATCCATGGTATGTAGAAGTGGATTATAAAAGATTGCAGGATATGATAGATGGAATGAATAGCATGTTTAACCGTAAAGGTACATCCGCTCCCAATGGTGCAAGTGCTAATATTGAATTTGTGTTGGCGCCTAATGGACCTGATGGAAAGCCATTGGAAAAAGCCGGCTATAATATGTTTGAATATCTAAGCACTCAGTCCTGGGGCTTTGGTACGTCAACAGCAGCAACATTTATTAAGGCTAACGCAGCAAAACTTTTATGGGATCCCAAAAAGTACCTGAACATTTGGGTGTTACCATCTGCTGTTTTTTTTGGTGGTATTACTAATGCAAAACCAGGTTATACTTTGTCTTCTACACCGCTGCCGGGAGTAACTATGCAGCAGGTTGCATCGATAAATGCCGTGCCATTAACAGAACCGGAAAAAGTGGGGTTGTTTATAGGTCGTGATGAATTGTATTCTGCGTTGAGAGGTCCTGCGCCAAATATTGGATGGAGGCTTGGTAATTTTTATGGATTGTTCCGCACTTATCACTATACAACAGAAACAAATTATACAGACTATTGTGCCGATACACAGAAATGGTCCATTACCCAATTTCGAAATGTCTACAAACTAACTACTTCAGATGGTGTTTTATTCAGCGCTGAAAATGTAATGGATGCAACATTTACAGATTCCAATATTGAAGGCGGACAAAACCTGGTATCAAGAGTTAACACTCTTACTGCTGAGCAAGTAAAGAGGATAAGATATGTAATTGAAAACTGCCCGGAACGAATGGCCTGGCAGTAATCTTTAACTGTAACTCAATTGCATTAATAACAACATTTTATTGTAGGGGTAAGTAACTAAAATTTCAACCCCTACAATTTTTTTAATGATTTTTTATATGAACAATTTGGTTTACCGGTTAGCAATAGTGTTGTTATCGTTATTGCCGTTCCATGCTTTGTACTCCCAAGCGATTACTCGGCCTGGAAATAATTATCAGCAGCATGTAGATTATTCGATGCAGATCGATTTTAATGCGGCAGAAAATAAGTTTAGCGGTTATCAAAAAGCGATCTACAGTAATAATTCTCCCGACACTTTACAAAATATTTTCTGCCATCTTTTTTATAATGCTTTTCAACCAGGTTCTGCTATGGCGGAAAGAGCAACGCATATAAGAGACCAGGAAGGGGCGATCGTGCAAAAGTTTATGTCATTGCAGCCTGGTGAATACGGATATCAACAAATTGATTCAATAAAAATAAATGGCAAACAGCAACGCTTTAAAATTGCGGGCACTATTATGAAAATATTTTTAGATGATCCTGTTGCGCCGCAAACAAATACAGTGATTGAGCTTTGGTTAAAAAGCCAGGTGCCAAAGATGATCAAACGTACCGGAAGAGATAATAACGAGCAGGTTGCTTTTACAATGACACAGTGGTATCCCAAAATTGCCGCTTATGATCGGGCAGGATGGCATACAGAGGAGTATATAGGCAGAGAATTCTTTGGGCCATTTGCTGATTTTGATGTTTCCATTAAAATTGATAAACACTATTGTGTAGCGGCAACTGGCGTTTTACAAAATGCAGAGCAGATCGGCTATGGTTATGCAACAAAAAACACGAACACTTCACAAAAAAATGAAAAGTATCTGACCTGGAAGTTTAAAGCAAACCGGGTACATGATTTTGCATGGGGGGCAGATACCAGCTATAGTCATACTACCAGCAAAACAAAAAGTGGAATTCAGTTGAATTTTTTTTATAAACCATCAACTGCTACTGTAGAAGATTGGAATGATCTGCCTGGACAAGTGGAGAATATCTTTGAATGGATGGAAACTAAAGTTGGCCCATATCCTTATCCTCAATATTCATTAGTGCAGGGAGGTAGTGGCGGTACAGAATATCCAATGCTGACTATGATCTTAGGAAAAAGACCTGAACCAAAAGGGATGTCAAAGGGATACCCGATCATCACTCTCGCCATTCATGAGATCATGCATAACTGGTGGTATTCTGTTGTAGCCAATGATGAGAACAGGAATGCATGGCTTGATGAAGGGTTTGCTCTTTTTTTTCAATATGAATATACCGATGCAATTAAGAAAGACAGTCTCAAAGCTATAAAGGCTTCGTATGATTATATGTTACCACCTTCTCGTAAGGGTGCAGTAGAGCCAATGACTACGCCGGCCGACTTCTTTGATGCAAATTGGGGATATAGTTTGTCAGCCTATCATAAAGGAGCTGTTTTTTTAAATCAGTTAAAATATATCATAGGTGAAGAATTGTTTTGGAAAGGGATGAAAGCATATTATAAGAAATGGTCTTTCGCTCATCCGGATGGAGATGATTTTATTCTTTGTATGGAACAGGTATCGGGCATTCAATTGAAATGGTATCTCGATCTATGGACGAAGACAACAAAACAAATAGATTATGCACTTGGCACAATTGAAAAAAATGGCAAAGAAACTATCATACCATTATTACAAAAAGGTTTAATGCCGATGCCGGTTGATGTGTTGATCGAACTTAAGAATGGGTCTAAACTAAATTATACCATACCGCAAGCGTCTATGTATGGTGAAAAAAAAGAAGGCAACTTAAAGATTGCGGCTCCATGGTCATGGACCAATCCTGAATACAACCTGGTTATTCCTGTCGAATACGAACTCATCAAAAAGATAGAGATCGACCCTGGAAAATTCTTGTTTGATTTGAATCGTGCTGATAATACTGTCGATCTGACCAATTCAAAAGCTTTACCGTATTGATCAAAATATTTGCAAGAATGAATAGAAGAATTTGCTGGTTGTTATTTTTTTCATTGTCGATACTGTTGTTGCAAGCGCAGGAGAATTTGCCTAAGGCTGGTGATTGCACAATAACTGTATGGATGAAGAATCCTATAGCCAAAGAAATTATTGCTGATATTGAACCTATATCGCTGGCAAGACTCACTACCAGGAATCAAAAGAAAATAATACTGGATGATAAGAATAAAGGCTTTTTAAAAATTCCATTAAAAGGCCCCTCGATCATAAAATTAATGAATGTATGGGCGGACAGCAACGTAAGCTATATAGCTATTCCGGGTGTAGATATGGTTTTTCATCTGGATACCCGCGGTGAGGATAAAACACAGTATAATGATATAGGGCCAAAGGAAACGGAGTTTTATCTTGATGTGTTGGCAAAGAGTCGTGAGAAACTAAAAGCAATTCCACAGCAAGACGCAGAAAAATATTTGAAGACATGGGAACAGGAGTTCAATGCTATGCAGAAATTGATAGCAGACTCTGTAACTGGCATGCCCTCGGGTTATACAACCTGGATATTACAAAGTATCCAGTCTTTGTTTCAAAGTGCATTGAGTCGTCAGTTAGTGACCTACGTAACAATGACCCAACGGTGGCCCGTCAATATAGATGAGTATAAAAACAAAGTCGCTGCTTTTACTATTACTCAGTTCAATCAACCTGGTCTTTTTACAAGGGAAACAGATAAGGAATTAGTGGAAAGTTATTACCTGTTTTATTCGTTGATCGAAGACAGAAAAAAGAAAATGCCTGCACCTGGAGCTGAAACAACCTATCGCAATGCAATAAATTATGCAAAGAAGATAACAGCAGAAGGGCCCAGGAATATTACGCTACGCTACCTGGTAACATCAATAACGGCTCATACTACAGATACAAGTTTTCTTAGATGGATGGCGAGTACAATTGTGTTTGACAAGCAGAATGAACATCTCAAAAAGTTAATAGCTGAAAAACAGAAGTTGTTACGAAAGGCAGGCAAAGACAAATCAGCTCCTTTTTTCGAAGCAACAGACATTTCAGGAAATAAATTTGGGTATAAAAATTTCGAGGGTAAATATTTATACATAGACATCTGGGCAACCTGGTGTGTACCCTGCAAAAAAGAGATCCCTTTTGTCGAACAGTTAAAAAAGAAATACGCAGGCCAATCGATCGAGTTCATTAGTGTCTCTATAGATAAAAATGTTGACGCATGGAAAAAATTTGTAAAGGCGGCTGAAAGTAAAGATCAGTTTCACTCTATGCCCGGTAAAGCTTCTTGTGTAAATGAAGTTTACAACGCTCCATTGATCCCGGCTTTTGTTTTGATAGATCCACAGGGTAAAATAATCAATCCTGCATGCTTTCGGCCTTCTGATCCTGCGCTGGATTTTTTGTTAGATGAGTTACTTCAAAAAAATAATGTTCAACCTACTCAATAAAAATTTTATGAAAAAGATAAAATTCATTTTGCTGATTGTGATACTGGCATCTTTTGCAAATGCAAATGCGGGTGATGGGAGTTTTAACCTGTCCGTATCATCCGATGGAAAGTTAATTATCCAGCGGGTTCAATTACTCAATGCAGATGGATATAACCAAACGATAACGAAGGGAACTGGTGAATACGTTTTTAATAATACAGTCGATCGATATGGTATCTACAGTTTATCTGTTACGTATCTTGATCCGGTCTCGAAAAAGACAAATGGCGCAAACATCCAATTATTTTTAAAAGCGGGAGATACAAAATTGGTTTTCCAGGGAAGTTCAGGAAAATACAATGTGACAGGTGCATCAGCTATTGCTCAAAAGGAATTCGAAGCATTTATTTCCAAAGACAGGGTTTATTT